>NZ_JBFTOX010000029.1:0-106832 GCF_056398185.1 Cupriavidus sp. 05L310 | reverse complement strand
GAACCACCCCTTCCCATCCCGAACAGGACCGTGAAACGACTCCACGCCGATGATAGTGCGGATACCCGTGTGAAAGTAGGTAATCGCCAGGCTCTCCCTTGAAACCCCCCAGTACGAAAGTACTGGGGGGTTTTGCTTTTGCGGCTTCGAAATTGTCATCCGTCGCGATCACGGCTGATCGGCGAAAGTCGGCTGCGTCATGTCTTTGACATCAAAACAGCCTACCTTGCACAGTGTTGAACCTAACCCATGGAGACCAGCATGAACTTCACCCCGGAACAAGTCGCGGCTGTCCATAAGGCTAATGTGGAAACGCTGTTCGGCCTGACCACCAAAGCCTTCGAAGGTATTGAGAAGCTGGTCGAACTGAACCTGCAAGTGGTCAAGACGACTTTCACCGAAAACGTGGATAACGCCAGGAAGGCGCTCGCCGCGAAGGATGCCCAGGAGATCCTGGCCATCCATGCCTCGTTGGTCCAGCCGATTGCCGAAAAAGCCATGGCGTATAGCCGCCACGTGTACGACATTGCCTCGGAGACCCAGTCAGAGTTCACCAAGGTCGCCGAAGTCCAACTGGCTGAAAACTCGAAGAAGATACAGGCCCTCGTCGAGAGCTTCGCCAAGAATGCGCCCGCAGGCGCCGAGTCGACCGTTGCCATCGTAAAGTCCGCGATCAGCGCCGCCAACAACGCCTACGAGTCAGTGCAGAAGGCAACCAAGCAGGCCGTTGAAACTGCTGAAAGCACTCTCCAGGCCGCAGCCGTCGCCACTAGCAAGGCCGCCGAGCAGGAAGGCGCCACCGCTGGCGCGGCAGCCAAGAAGTCGACCGCCGCTTGATCCGCTGATCAAGCGGCTGGAATGCGACCGGCCTGCGGCCGGTTCGCCCGCACGACGCTTGTGACACCGGGCTGTGCAGGCGCCGCGTGCTAGCATCCATCGAAATGGAAATGGAGCTAGGACGCAGATGGAAAGCGGCACCACGGAATACAAAGGCTATGTCGTCCACGTCTACTGCAAGACGATCAAGGACGGATTGCACATTGCGTCGTGCGCGATCTGGGAGGATGGGGCGGTAGTGCAGGATGCCAGGTCGATTGGCCGCAATCATGCCTCGTCCGCCGACGCGAAGGTGGCGGCCTATGAATGGGCGAAGCTGTGGATAGACGGCAATGGCTGAGCGTTTTTGGAGATATTTTCCAGGCGAGTGTGGAGCAGGTGCGATGTACATGTGGCGCACGCGAGGCCAGTTGTCCTTCACTTGCCACATGGATCAGACGCCGCTTGCTTACGCAAATGGCCGCTTGCCTTAGCACTTTCCAGTTCTTTTTGTATTAGGGGTATCCAGATGCTCTTAATCCGCGTATATTCTCTTTCGCGGGGTGGAGCAGTTGGCAGCTCGTCGGGCTCATAACCCGAAGGTCGCAGGTTCAAGTCCTGCCCCCGCAACCAACACCAAAAGCCCGTCCGGTTCATGCCGCACGGGCTTTTTGCTTGGCCTGCCGCCGCATGCGCGCTAGGCGAAATCACCTGGGGGGTCGTCTGGGATGGTCCACTTTTCAGGCTTCTTTTCGCTGGCCGGGGCGCTCTTCGGCAATGGCGAAGGAGGGTGGGGTGTCATCTGCGACAGGAGTTGTACTGACGATACATCGACGGTTTCCTCATCGCCGTCTTCAGACCAATACCTGAGCGTCACTGTCATGTTCCTCTCCGGTAAGTGACTCAAGGAATCCCGGGTGCCGTCATGGCGCAGGCGGGGCAAGCTTTCACCTTAGACCGATTTCGCTTTCCTGCATGTCGTCAATGGCGATGGCCATGGTGGGGATCGCCATGCCGCCGTCCGCAGAGATGGCGTCATGGGTGTCGTCAATCCCGCGCCCCCTGAATATTCAGTAGTGCCGTCCCCGTTTTCGTCATATATGGCGAGAACAGGCTCATCACCTGTGACGCCCCCCAACTGATGTGTTCCCGCTTGATGGAATCAATTCCATGACGGGACCGGAGATAGTCGATCCAGTAGGTAGACACGATCCAGGTGTTGACGACCAACTGGTCAAGTTGCTCGGGCGTGGCACGCAACAGTCCAGCGGATTCCATGCAGCCGAACACGCGCCGGACATGATGCTGCCCATCGTTGGCCAGCAATTCGCTGCGTGATCGCAATGCCGGTGCAAGGCCACGGATGGACGCCGCGTCGCGATAAAAGAAGCGCCACTCCCACATCAGGCTGAACCAACCGCTCAGGTAGCTTGCAAAACGGCCGGGGTCATCGCCCTGCGCCAGATCCGCTACCGAGGTCTCACGTAGCGCCCGCTCGAAATCGTCGAAGAGTGCCTCGAGAATTTGCTCCTTCCGGTGGAAGTGGTAGTAGAGGTTGCCCTCCTGGATGCCAACCGACGACGCGATTTCCGCAGTGGTGACCACGACCGGGCCGCGCTCGTTGAACAGGCTCAGGCAGGCATCCAGAATGCGCTCGCGCGTCTTGGGACGCCGGGCCGGCGCACCTTCCGCCGTCATGGCCGGCCAATCCTGTCATGTTTCGTCATCTGCATGTTTGCTTCGCTGGGTCTTAGGGGTAAGCCCTAGATCTGGCAATCCCGGTTGATTAATTAGGGTGAACACCCTAGTCTAGTCTGAAGACAACACGGATGCACCTTGATAATTCGGCGCGGCAAGCGTCCGGCCCGGTTTGGTCAACAGGAGACTATCGATGCTATCAGGCAACGCGGAACATCCGCATTCCCAGGCCCATGCCGGCACGTCGGCCGAAGCGTTGAAGGCGGGGCACGCCGCAAATGAAGGCGCGGCGCAACACGTCGATGTGCTGATCGTTGGGGCGGGGCTTTCCGGTATTTGCGCTGGTTACCACCTGCAAACCAGTTGCCCCGGCAAGAGCTTCGCCATCCTGGAAGGGCGCGAGGCGATCGGCGGTACCTGGGACCTCTTTCGCTATCCCGGCGTGCGTTCGGACTCGGACATGTATACGCTCGGCTTCAGTTTCCGCCCCTGGCGCAGTGAAAAGTCGATCGCCGATGGCGACTCCATCCTGGCGTACATCCGCGGTACGGCCCGGGAATTCGGCATCGAGCGGCATATCCGCTTTGGCCACTGCGCCACGCAGGCGTCGTGGTCGACCGAGACCGCGCGATGGACAGTCGAGGCAACGGCCGGTCCGCATGGCACGCCGGTCCGTTTTACCTGCAGCTTTCTTTACCTGTGCAGTGGCTACTACGATTACGCCGATGGCTATATGCCAGGCTGGCCTGGCATGGAGCGCTTCGGCGGCAAGATCGTGCATCCGCAGCACTGGCCGTCTGACTTGGCGTATGACGGCAAGCGCGTGGTCGTAATTGGCAGCGGCGCGACCGCCGTCACGCTGCTGCCGGCGATGGCGGAGCGCGCGGCCCATGTGACCATGCTGCAGCGTTCGCCAACCTACATCGTGGCACGGCCGTCGAGCGATGCCGTTTCCGCATGGTTGCAGCGGCGTTTGCCGGCGGGGATGGCCCATCGTGTCACGCGCTGGAAAAACGTCCTGTTGGGCATGTATTTCTACAATCTGTCGCGCAAGAAGCCGGATCTGGTCAAGCAGAAAATCCTCAAGGGTGTGCGCGCGCAGCTCGGCCCGGACTACGATGTCGACAAGCATTTCACGCCGTCCTATAAGCCGTGGGACCAGCGGCTCTGCCTTGTGCCGGACTCCGATCTCTTCAAATCCATTCGTTCCGGCAAGGCGTCGGTAGTCACCGACCAGATCGAATCGTTCACCGAGACCGGACTGCAGTTGCGCTCAGGCGAGCGGCTCGATGCCGATGTCATCGTGACGGCCACCGGACTCCAACTGAAGGTGGCGGGCGGGATGAAGATCGAGGTGGACGGAACCCCGATGAACCCGGCGCAGGCCTTTATGTACAAGGGCATGATGTACAGTGACATGCCGAACCTGGCGGTCGCCATGGGCTATGTGAACGCCTCCTGGACCCTGAAGGCGGAATTGTCGTCGACCTACGTGTGCCGCCTGCTCAATCATATGGACGCGCATGGCCATGCGTGGTGCGCACCGCGCCGCACGGATCCGTCTGCCGGTGAGGAGTCTTCGTTGTCGCTGAGTTCCGGCTATGTCCGGCGCGCCAGCAACATTTTGCCCAAGCAGGGTTCCAGGCGGCCCTGGAAGGTCCACCAGAACTACCTGTTCGACCTGATGGCCCTGAAGTTCGGCAGGGTCGTGGACAGCGAGATGGCGTTCGGCCGCGCCGGCGCGGACGCCATGCGGCCCGGCCCGGCGGTGGCTGCCGGCATGACCGCCGATTCCGTTAACAGTTGAAAGGATAGACGCAATGGCCATATTGATTGCCTGCATTGCCATCGGTGGGATTGTTTTGCTTGGGTTGGTGGCATTTACCGGACTCATCGCGCACAAGGTGGAAAAGGCGCTGCCGCCCAAGGGCAAGTTCATTGAGATCGATGGTGCCCGGCTTCATTACATCGACAAGGGCCAGGGCCCCGTCATTGTCATGGTTCACGGGTTGGGCGGGCAGACCGGGAATTTCTCGCACTCCTTGCTGGAGCGGCTGACCAGCCGGTTCCGCGTCATCCTGGTCGACCGGCCGGGTTCGGGGTACTCGACCAGGCCAGCGGCGATGTCGGCCCGCCTGAGCGCGCAAAGCGCGGTCGTGGCCAAGTTCATCCGGGCGCTCGGCGTGGAGAATCCCCTGCTGGTTGGCCATTCCCTGGGTGGCGCGGTTGCCCTGGGCGTTGCACTCGATCATCCCGGCGCGGTCGGCGGCCTCGCCCTGATCGCGCCGCTGACCCATCCGGTGGAGGGCGTGCCGCCCATGTTCCGCGCGTTGTCGATCTCGTCCGCCACGCTGCGTCGCGCCATCGCGTGGACATGGGCGGTACCCAGGTCCATCTTGCGCGGGCGGGCAATGCTCGATACGGTTTTCAGCCCCGATCAGCCGCCCAAGGATTTTGCGATTGCCGGTGGCGGGCTGCTTGGCCTGCGGCCCGGCAGTTTCTACGCCGCGTCGTCCGATATGGTCAGCGTGGCGGAGGATCTCCCCGGCATGGCGCAGCGCTACGCATCGCTGACCCTGCCGATCAGCATCCTGTATGGGACCGCCGACGCCGTGCTTGACTGGCAGGCGCACGGCAAGGCGATGAAGGACAAACTGCCGGCGCTGGATCTGGAACTCGTGCCGGGCGGGCACATGCTGCCGGTCACGATTCCGGATAAGACCGCGGCTTGGGTCACGGCGGCTGCCGCGCGGCTCTGACGACGGCACCACCGGCGCGCGCGTTGCGCACGCGCCAGCACCGCGGCTTAAGCGTCGATGGTAAAGCCGATCTCCTTGATGAATTCCCCCCAGCGTAAATAGTCTGCCTTGACCTGGGCGGCGAAGGCCGGCGGCGTAATGGACTGCGGCGGCAATACACCGACCGCGAACAGCCGCTTGTGATAGGCCGAATCAGTCAGCACTTTCTGGATGGCCACCGAGACCGCGGCGACGACATCCGGTGGCATGGCCTTGGGACCGAACAACGCGAAGTAGCCGCTCAATTGCTCCATGCCCGGAAATCCCTGCTCGCGGAACGTGGGAACACCCGGCGCCATGTCCGAGCGTTCCGGCGTGGTGATGGCCAGAGCCTTGGTCTTGCCGGACTGGTACAGCGGTACCGCGGTGGTCAGCCCGTCGATCATCACTGGCACCACGCCGCCCACGAGGTCTTGCGTGGCGGGCGCCGAGCCTTTATACAACACCGGCTCCAGCCTGCTGCCGGCGAGCTTGTTGAGCAGCAGCGGGCCAAAGTGCGACGACGTGCCCGGGCCGTAGGAAGCCGAATGCAGTGGCGCTTTGGCGCTCTTGGAATACGCGATCATCTCGGCGAGCGTGGAGAAGGGCGCATTCTTGGTTGCCACCAGCAGCACCGGCGCGCGCGCCGCTTCGGCCAGTGCCGTCAGGTCCGTGAGGGGGTCATAGGGCACCTTGTTGATATGCGCGCCGGAGGTAGCCGAGGAGCCGAGCGTCATTAGCAGCGTGTGGCCATCCGGTTTGGCGCGAATCACGTCCAGCGTCGCGGGAATGGTTGCGCCGCCGGGCTTGTTTTCCACGACCACCGACTGGCCGAGGGACTTGCCAAGGAAGTCGGCGAACAACCGCGCCACCACATCGGTACCGCCGCCGGCGGGATAGGCTACGACCAGGCGCAGCGGACGACTCGGCCAGCTATTGGCAAACGCGGGGGCAGAGCCGACAGCCGCGGCGGCTACCGCGGCGGTAAGGAAATGACGACGATCCATGCTTGTGCCTCCTGACGGTGATGAGCAGATAAGTGCTCTTTTCAATGCGTAAGGAGGATACTCATGGAGGAGGGGCCGATGATGGAATCGGGCGATACCCTTCCCATGACGGCGTGCATGAATGTGCGGGTGGCCCGGGCCGGGCCCCTGGCGCTATTGCGTCAGGCCGGCCATGCTAGGATCCTGTCTCCGATTCAAAGTGAGCAAATGATGTCGACTGCCTTCCAGATACACACTCCAGCCCCGTCCGAAGATGGCGAGCTCATCGGCTTCTCCATCGTGGCGGACGGCGTGGCAGGCAGTGGCTTTGTGTCGCGTTCGGCACTCGATGCGCTGGCCCAGGGCCAGATCGGCAGCCACCTGGGTATTTTCGAGCGGAATCTTGGCCGTATCCAGGAGGCGGCATGGGCGAAATGGTCCGCGGACCGCTCGCTGAACCCCGTGTTGCTGGAAGAGCACGACTTCTGAAACCTTCGCCTGGCGATTTGTCTGGCGCCAGGCGCATGCCGGCCCGGGATTGGCAACTCGTGCGTGTCAGGTCTGGGAGAACGTGCGCACGAGCTTGGTCTTGAGCGGCCAGGGGCGGGCCGCGAGGATCCAGATGCAGAGCAGTGGGCCGATGAGCGGGATCAGCGCCAGGTAGGCGTACAGCCCACCAAAATGCGCGGCCTTGAAGACCTTCCTGAATGGGAAGAACCACAAAGCTTCGAAGAGTAAAAATCCGAGAACGTAATACATCATGGTCATGCGTCCTGTACGGCTGGCTGGCGTGGCATCTGCGCCGCGCTGCAGCATTGTAGAGTCCCTTTGCTGACTCATAATCCCGCCGCTTTGGGGGATTTTGGAGCGCGGTGCGTCCATGACTGTGTAGTATTCGCGTGATTTACCGCAGCGCCCGCTGCGCCACGGCAACCAGTGCCACACCCACGCAGGCGAAGGCCAGCAGCGCGAAGAGATTGCTCACCGCAATCAACTGCGCTTGTTGGTCGATCAGTGCCGACCAGCGTGTCAGCGTGGCGGCATCGAAGCCGTCGGGCAGGTCGAACGGGGTGATCCGGGCCACCAGTTGCGTGCGCGCCATTGCCTCGCCGTACTGGAGCCACAGGCTGGCTACGCCGGTGCCGCCGGCCGTTGCGATCTGGCGCATGATGTTCTTGAACTGATACGCGTGCGCAAAATCCTCGACACTGAAGTCCGCATAGGTCAGGCCTGCCACCAGTGCCAGGATGAAGGGCGTGGTCAGGCTCTGCAGCGTCAGGGCCGGCAGCAGGACGGCCATGGATGCCCCCGGCATCATCCGCTGGCTCAGGAGCCAGGCCGCGCCGGCAAACATGAAATAGCCCAGGGCGATGTAGCGCCGCTGCCCCTTCAGCCTCGTGCCCGCATAGGTAAAGGCGCAAAGACCCGCAAAACCGATCAGCCCGGTGATGGTCAGGACCTTGCCCGCGGTCTGGAACGTGAAGCCCAGCCCGGACTGCAGCGTGCTGGGCACTACATATCCCCACAGTCCGTTGAGGAAGTAGTACAGGGTGTAGAAGCCTAGCCCGACCAGGTAGCGGCGGCCGAACAACAGCTTGGGATTGAGCCAGGGATCGGGATGGCGGTGCTGGTGGATGAAGACGCCCGCAACAAGCGCCAGTCCGGCGAGAGGGGTGATAGCCACCGATGGCGAACTGGTCAACTCATAGAAGCGCAGGTCGCCCAGCCCGTGCAGCAGGACCAGCGCGCCCGTGCCCAGCAAGATCACTGTAATCCAATCCATGCCGCCGACGTCCACTTCCCACGGTGCAAGCGATGCCGCGAGCCGTCGTGGGTACGAGACGAACACCAGCAGGATCGCCGCGGCCGACATGCCTGCCTGCACCGCGAAGATCATCCGCCAGCTCGCATCCTCCACCAGCACCGCCGTGAGCCACGGGGCCAGCGCCGCCAGGCCCATGCCGCCGGCATTGAAGCCGAGAAAGAGAGGGCGGCGCTCTTCGCGGGCCGCCACCAGCTGGATGATGATGCGTGAGGCGGTGAACAAGCCGCCGGCGCCGAAACCTTGCACGGCGCGCGCCAGGCTCAGTTCCAGTGGCGTATTGCAAACGGTGCACAGTACGGCGCCCACGGTGGCGATGGCCAGGCCGAGCAGGGTATAGCCGCGATAACTGATGTCCTGCGCGATGCGCCGCAGCACCAGGTTGGCGGCCATGGCCGCGGCGGCATAGGACGTGAGGCTCCAGAGAAAATCCTCCGGCGAGGCGTGGATGCCGCCCCGGATGTGCGTACCGGCGACGCCCATCATGGATGACGCCACGAAATCCACGCCAGTAGCGCAGCCCAGCGTGAACGCAAAGAGATATACCTGCGCCGGTGACAGATCGGGGTGCTTGGCCAACGTCGCGCTGCCAGTTGCCATGACGGTCTCGTCCATCGCGTGAATGCAATCCGCGGTCCGGTCCGCTCGCATCTGGACGCTGGGGCAAGCCGGGCCGAAGCACCGTGCGGCGAGCGAGGACGGCCAGCATTCCCAGTATCGGCCAAATGAGCGGAGCGCCCAAGCCGAACATCGGGAGCGTGTTTCAGGACCGCCGTGCGTCGTGGCGACAATCGCTCGGCGCGCGCCATGCCGCCCTGGCGCCGTCCGGCTCACGGCAAATGGTTATATCCCTGAACGATGCCCGGATATTGGGCGCGAGTTTGCGCGCCAATGGTGATACCGCGCACGGGTCTACGTTATCGAAACGGTTCGCGCTGGGATTATTATTCTGCGCATTATCGAGATAATGCACGCCTTGACGGTGGGGCGAATCGCTGCAGTCCCGTGCGGAAAGATCCAGGCTCTGCCGGAGAGGCGGTTCATACGCCTGTATTCCCGCCCGACAACATATTGTCTTGACTCAGGCTGCCGGATTGGCCGGAAAGCGGAGGGCAAGACGCGGCGCGAGTATGCCGGGACGAGGCGCGGCGTAACGGGTGTTGGTTCGCTTCCCCGCATTGTTCACCGTGGTTTAATTGACAAGTACCTTGCTGCGGAACATCATCGCTCGGGGAAAATAATCGCACCTCCGCGCAAGGATGTCGTCCGTTCGTCGGCGATAGCGCGTGGAAGGTCGCCAGTCCGACGAGGAACCGGGGTCATGATGATTTCGCTACGCCGAATAACGAGTGCGCTTGCGCTCGGTCTGCTGTTGTCCGCCTGTGCCACGGGCCCGCAATCGTCCGCCGTGCCGCAAGCCTCCTCGCTGCCGTCCGATGCGGCCAACAAGGCCTTGTCGACCGAGGTATTCGTCTACGCCTATCCACTGGTGCTGATGGATGTGACGCGCGAAGTCATGACAGCGCGCACGCCCGTCAATACTTTCTCGCACAAGCGCAGCTTCCCGGACGCTTCTTTCACCGAGGTGGTCAGCCCGAATGCGGATACGCTTTATTCGACGGCATGGCTGGACTTGTCCGCCGAGCCGGTGATCCTGTCGCTGCCCGATACACACGGCCGCTATTACCTGATGCCGCTGATGGACGCATGGACCAATGTCTTCGCGTCTCCAGGCAAGCGTACCACCGGTACCAAGCGGGCTGTGTTTGCCGTAACCGGTCCTAAATGGAAAGGCACATTGCCAGCGGGTGTAAAGGAAATTCGCGCCCCCACGGATATGGTGTGGCTGATTGGCCGTACCCAGACCAACGGCAAGCAGGATTATGCGGCGGTCCGCCACTTGCAAGACCAGTATCGGCTGATGCCGCTCTCGGCATGGCAGCGGGGTGGCAAGGCGCGGCCCAAGGCCACGCAGCCAAGCCTGACCGAAGCGGTTGCCGTGGACGTGGAGACGCCACCTGTGGAGCAGGTGGCAGCCATGGACGCGCAGGCGTTCTTCACGCGTTTCGCAGCGCTGCTGCCCGCCAATCCGCCCGCGGCGGCCGACGCCGCCATGGTGGAATCGACCAAGAAGCTCGGCATCGTCCCGGGCATGCCATTCTCCGTAACTGCGATGGAGCCCTCGACGGCGCGCGCGGTGCAGGAAGGCGCCACGACCGCCCTGGCGGGCATCGTCGCAGCCGCCAGGCGCGGCGGCGAGCCGGGGATTCAATGGACCGTGCACCGGGATCTCGGCAATTACGGTACGTCCTATGGCAAGCGTGCGGTGGTGGCATGGGTGGGGCTGGGCGCCAATTTGCCGGAGGACGCGCTCTACCCCATTACGCGCGTGGATGCCGCGGGCCAGCCGCTGAGTGGCGCGCATCGCTACCGGATGCATTTCAACAAGGGCCAGATGCCGCCGACCGATGCCTTCTGGTCATTGACCCTCTACAACAGCAAACAGGCATTCGTCGCCAATCCCCTTGGCCGCTACGCCATCGGCGACCGCGACCGGCTCAGGTATAACCGCGACGGCTCGCTCGATATCTTTATCCAGAACGCCCGCCCGCAGGGCAGCCGCGCCGCCAACTGGCTGCCGGCGCCGCCAGACGCCTTCAACCTGACGCTTCGCGTGTATTGGCCCCGGCAAGCGATGCTGGACGGTGCATGGAACGCGCCCGCGGTGGAACGGGTGGATTGATTTCCGGGCGGTTTCAGCCACAGGAATGAGAAAAACCCGCCTTGGCGGGTTTTTCTCATCAGGATGCCAGCGAACTGCCTGCCGGCTCAGAACTTGTATTTGATGCCGGCGTAGAGCGCGCGGCCGGAACCCGGGTAGAACACCATGGTGTTTGCGGTCCGGGCATCGGTCACGGTGCTGAAGTCGCTCACATAGCGCTTGTCGCCGAGGTTGCGCGCGTCGAGGAAGACTGTCACGCCGCGCTGGAATTCATAGCTGGCTTGCAGGCCAAACAGCGCATAGCCGGGTGCGCGCAGCGTGTTGGCGTAGTCGACATAGGCGCCGCCCGGCACCCAGTCGATGGTGCCGGCCACGCGCAGCCCGGCCGCGCGGCTGTAGGCGATGGTGGTGCGCAGCACGTGCTCGGGCACGCCGGCGATGCGGTTATTGCCGTACTGCGGATCGTTGTCGAAGCGGAAGTCGCTGTAGTTCCACAGTTGCGACAGCGTGAGCTTGTCGCCCGAGCCGAACACGTTTTGTAGCACGTCGCTCGAGACGCCAAGCTCCACGCCTTGCAGCGTGGTGCGGTTGGCGTTGAAGGTGGCGGCCGGGATATTCGGGTTTGTGGTGTATTGCAGCAGTTGGTCGCGTACCAGCGAGCGGTACGCGGTCACGTCCCAGGAGAATCGCTCGCGCTTGCCGCGCGTGCCCAGTTCCAGCGTCCAGCCGTGCTGGGCGCTCAGCGGCACGAAACGGGTGGTGGCCGCGAAGGTCTGGGTCAGGTCGGTGAAGTCGGGCACGTCCGCGCTGCGCGTGATGTCGGCAAAGGCCTGCACGTCGCGAACCGGCTCCCACAGCACGCCGAACTTGGGGTTCACGCCGCTATAGGCGACGCTGTCGGACTTGGCTGTAGGGTCGGCCGGCAGACCGCCGTAGTCATGGTAGTTGCGGACATTGCGGTAAGCCTTGGCGCCCGCCATCAGCGCGACAGTCGGCGTTACGTAAAGACGGTCTTCGAGATAGGCCTCGTAGTTATACGCGTCCTGCGCCGCATTGAGCGTCTGGGCGCCACGGTTGCCCGCGTTGTTGATGTACTGGCGCGCATCGTTGTTGCCACCGAAGAAGCGCGCGCCGACGATAAGCTGGTTGCGCAGGCCGCCAACGGTCTGCGTGCCGGTGTAGCGCGGGGCGAACCCGTAAGTCCAGGAGTCCTGGTCGATGACCTGGAAGATCGGGTGGTACAGGCTCTTGTGGATGACCCAGGTGGTGAAATCGAGCTGGCCGCTGTCGAGCTTGACGGTGGTCACGTTGGCAACGCGCTCGGTACGCGTATTGCGCGCCTGGTCGCCGGCCACCGCGGCGGGCGAGGCCTTCGTCGGATTGTTCAGTGCATCGGACAACGATAGCGAGCCGGGCAGCTTCTGGTCGACGATATAGGCACCGAGGTAGAAGCGCGTTTCCACCGCCGGGCTGAAGCGGTAGCCGAAGTTGGCATTGAACTGCTCGTACTGGCCGCGCTCATGAGCGCGGTAGCCATCGGCGTGGTTGACGCTCAGGTTGGCCAGGAAATCGAAAGCGCCGATCTGGCGCGAGACCTGGCCGCTGGCGCGCACGGTGCCGAAGCTGCCGCCGTCCACGCGCAACTGGTTGGGCGCGTCGGCGGTCAGCGCGGTGGGCGTGGTGAAGTTGATGGCGCCACCCAGCGTGGTGCTGCCATAAGCCAGCCCATTGCCGCCCTTGTAGATTTCCGCGGCGCTCAGGCCGAGCGGATCGATCTGGTAAAAGTCGCCGCTGCCATCCGCGAAGTTGGTGGGAATGCCGTCTTGCAGGATTTCGAGGCCGCGCGTGTGATAGCCGCGCGCAATGCCCGACCCTCGAACGGATAGCCGGAGTTCCTGGCCGTAGCGCTCCTGCACATAAACCCCTGGCGCATCCTTGAGGACGTCGCGCAGGTTGCTGGCGTAAGTGTCGCTGTAGGACGCAGCGTCGACAAAGCCTACCGAGCCGGCCGTCTGGTCCAGCGCCTGTTTCTGCTGCTGGACATTCGGCACGGTCAGCGATCCCGGCGCCTTGGCTGTCACTGTGGTTATGGGCAGTGTGACAGCGGCGTCCGCCGGGGCCGGGCTGGCGGCTTGTGCGAGGGCGGCGCTGGTGAATGCCGCGGCGGGCAGGGCGGCGGCACGCCGCTTCCAGTGTCTGGCTCGTTTCATGTTTTCCCTTGTGACGCCGGACCTGCTTGGGGCCGCGCCTTTTCGTCGTGCTTGGATAGGCGCGTACGATACGGAAGACCCCCTGCCGCGCGCTATGTGACACAGTGCCGCATTAATTGCACCAGGGCACATCCGGCGATGTGGACGGCAGGGCGAAGCCGTTCCTTTTACCCGTCGGGAAACAAAAAACAGCCAACTTTCCGGCATGCTTCGCACACCGGAAAGCTGGCTGACGTATTTGCTAACTCGATTTAATTCGATTTAATTCGATTTAATTCGATCTAAGCCGGCTTCATTCGATGCCGGGTTGCTCAGGCCGCGTGGCTCACGCAATCGACACAGCCCGCTGCGTGGCCCGTGCCATGCTGTGCCGCGTGTCCGCCGAGGCCCGCCCGGCGGGTGGTGCGCTGCCAGGTGGGGGCGCCCGTCTTGCCGATCTGCTCGCGCAGGCTGCGCGCGGCGGCCACCATATTGGCCAGCGCGGCTTCGGTTTCCGGCCACGCGCGCGTCTTCAGCCCGCAGTCCGGATTGACCCACAGGCGTTGCGGCGGGATGACCTCGCAAGCCCGTTCGAGCAGGTGCGTGATGGCTTCCACGCTCGGCACGCGCGGCGAGTGGATGTCGTACACGCCCGGTCCGATCTCGTTGGGATAGTCGAACGCACCAAAGCCTTCGAGTAGTTCCATGGCCGAGCGCGAGGTCTCGATGGTGATCACGTCGGCATCCAGCGCGGCGATGGCGGGCAGGATGTCATTAAATTCGGCATAGCACATATGCGTGTGGATCTGCGTTTCGTCCGCCACCGATGCGGCCGAGATCTTGAACGCGTGCACCGCCCATTCCAGGTACGCTGCCCAGTCGCCCTTGCGCAGCGGCAAGCCTTCGCGCAAGGCGGGTTCGTCGATCTGGATGATGCGGATGCCGGCCTGCTCCAGGTCGGAGACTTCATCGCGGATGGCCAGCGCGAGTTGCAAAGTGGTGGTGGCGCGCGGCTGGTCGTCGCGCACGAAAGACCATTGCAGCATGGTGACGGGACCCGTCAGCATGCCCTTCATCGGACGCTCGGTCAGTGATTGCGCATAGCGCGTGGTTTCCACCGTCATCGGCTCGGGGCGGTACACATCGCCGTAGATCACGGGCGGCTTGACGCAGCGTGAACCATAGCTCTGCACCCAGCCGTTCTCGGTGAAGGTGTAGCCGCACAGTTGCTCGCCGAAATACTCGACCATGTCGTTGCGCTCGGCTTCGCCGTGCACCAGCACGTCCAGTCCCAGGGCTTCCTGCTTGCGCACCGCGGTCTCGATTTCCGCACGGATGCGTTGCAGGTAGTCCAGCGCGCCGATCTCGCCGCGGCGGTAGGCGGCGCGCGTCTGGCGGATCGCGGTCGTCTGCGGGAAGGAGCCGATCGTGGTGGTCGGCAGCGCCGGCAGCTGCAGCGCGGCGCGCTGGCGTTCGATGCGGGTCTGGAAGGGGCTCTTGCGTTCCGCCATGGCGGCGCTGACCGCCGCGACGCGTGCCTGCACCTGCTGGTTGACCACGCGGCGCGAGCTGCGGCGCGAGGTGAGTGCGGCATCGGTAGCGGCAAGCTCGGCGGCTACCGCGGCCTCGCCTTCATTCAGCGCGCGCGCCAGCACTTTCACTTCGGCCAGCTTTTCGGTGGCGAAGGCCAGCCAGGTCTTGATCTCCGCATCGAGCTTGTGCTCGGCATCGAGAGAAACCGGCACGTGCAGCAGCGAGCAGGACGGCGCGACCCACAGGCGCTCGCCGAGTTCGGCGTGCAGCGGCGCCAGGATGGCCAGCGCGCGGCGCAGGTCGGTGCGCCAGATATTGCGGCCGTCGATCACGCCGGCGGATAGCACCGCATTGGCCGGCAGCACCTTGCGCCAGGCGTCGAGCTGCCGCGGCGCGCGCACCAGGTCGATGTGGAAGCCTTGCACCGGCAGGGCGGCAGCGCGTGCCGCGTGGTCGGCGGCGCTGTCGAAATAGGTGGCAAGGAGCAGCTTTACGCCGGAGCCGGCCAGTTCGGCGTAGGCGCCGTCATACGCATCGAGCCACGCCGGCGCCAGGTCCAGGCACAGCGCCGGCTCGTCGATCTGCACCCATTCGATGCCGCGCTCGCGCAGGCGGGCCAGGATGCGGCCATAAGCGGCCACCAGGCCGGGCAGCAGGCTCAGGCGGTCGAAGCCGTCGACATGCGTCTTGGACAGCCACAGGTAGGTGACCGGCCCGATCAGCACCGGCTTGGCCGTCAGGCCCAGCGCCAGCGCTTCTTCCACTTCATCGAAGAACCAGTCCACGCCGCCATCGAAGCGGGTATCGGGTGCGAGTTCGGGGACCAGGTAGTGGTAGTTGGTGTCGAACCACTTGGTCATTTCCATGGCGGGCTGCGCCTTGTTGCCGCGGGCCAGCTCGAAATACTGCGCCAGGCTCAGTTGCCCGGGGTCGAAGCCGAAACGCGCGGGCAGGGCGCCAAGCAACGCACTCAGGCTCAACACCTGGTCGTAGTAGGCGAAGTCGCCCACCGCGACGCTGTCCAGCCCGGCTTGCGCCTGCGACTGCCAGTGACGCTGGCGCAGCCCGGCCGCCACCTGGCGCAGGCTGGCTTCGTCGGTTTCGCCGCGCCAGAAGGCCTCCTGGGCGAACTTCAGTTCGCGCTGCGCGCCGATGCGGGGAAAGCCGGGGATATGGGTGCGTGCCATGCAATGCTCCGTATGTGAGATGTGACGATGGCGCCCAGTTTGGAATCCGGAGTAAAATGAATCAAGCGATAAGATTTAATCAACGTATGAATAAATTTCATATCAATACGACCAGGCGCTGCCCGGCCCAACGCAGGAGCCAGCCGTGATCGAAGTCAGGCACCTGCGCTCCCTGGTGGCGATCGCCGAGTCAGGCAAGCTGGCCTCGGCCGCCGAGCGCGTGCATGTGAGCCAGTCGGCGCTGTCCCACCAGATCAAGGGCATTGAGGCGCACTACGGCCTGCCGCTGTTCGACCGTACCCGCCAGGGCCTGCGCTTTACCCCGGCCGGCGAACGGCTGCTGGCGCTGGCCCGCGAGACGCTTGCCGCCATCAGCACGGCCGAACGCGATCTAGCCCGGCTCAAAGGCGA
The DNA here is from genome assembly GCF_056398185.1 of Cupriavidus sp. 05L310. NCBI lineage: Bacteria > Pseudomonadati > Pseudomonadota > Betaproteobacteria > Burkholderiales > Burkholderiaceae > Cupriavidus > Cupriavidus sp. 05L310. Next base: position 90,691 of record NZ_JBFTOX010000029.1, on the reverse strand, counting down.
TACGCGCGGGGAGTTGCGCATCGTGCTGGAGTGCCATACCTGCTTCGACTGGCTGATGCCCGTGATGGACGAGTTCCGCCGGCGCTGGCCGGAAGTGGAGGTGGACCTGGTGGCGGGGTTCCACGCCGATCCGCTGGCCTTGCTGGCCGAGGGACGCACCGACATGGTCATCGGCTCGCTGCCGCCGGCCAAGCGCGGACTGGCGGTGGCGCCGCTGTTTCGCTTCGAGATTCTGGCGGTGATCGCCAACGAGCACCGGCTGCGCAACAAGCGCCGGATCGAGGCGGCCGACCTGGCCGGCGAAACCCTGATCACCTACCCGGTGCCGGAGCAGCGCATCGACCTGATCCGCGAAGTGCTGGAGCCCGCCGGCATCAAGCTGCAGCGGCGCACGGCCGAGCTGACGGTGGCGGTGCTGCAACTGGTGGCCAGCCGCCGCGGCGTGGCCGCGCTGCCCAACTGGGGCGTGAAGAACTACGTCGACCACGACTATGTGCTGGCCAAGCGGATTGGCGCCAAGGGTTTGTGGAGCGAGCTGTATGCGACCACGCCGGCCGCGCTGGCGGAGCGGCCCTATGTGCGCGATTTTGTCTCTATCGTGCGCGATACCTGTGCCGCCGAGCTGGACGGGATCGAACTGCTGCCGGAGCTTGCATAGCGCGGACAGCAGCGCGCGCCGCCGCTATTGCACCAGTTGCCCGCTGCGCTCCGCCACGCCGATGCGTGCCTCGGTGCCCGCATTGAACTGCAGGAAATCCGCTTCGATGCCATCGCTGAAGATCACGCCGGACTCGGGCATCAGCGAGCGCAGCACGATCTGCTCGCCGCGCGGGATGTCGCCATACACCAGGGTGGCATCGGTGGCGCGGCTGGGAAAGGGCTCGCGCACGGCAAATACCAGCCGGTCGGTATCCCACGGCAAGGCCTGATACGGTGCGTCCGCCTGCGCGATGGCGCGCGCGCCGGTGACGATGCTCTTGAGCCAGGCCGTAGAGCCGAGCCCGGTCGAGACAATGACCCCGCTCGACGATTGCACCTCGCACTGCGCGCCGAGCCGGACCTCATAACGCGCCGAGGTGTGGCTGCGCGGGCCGATAAAGAAGTCGTTGACCGCGTACAGCACCTGCTGGTCCGACAACTCGGCGCGCGCCATGGTGACTGGCCGTGCAGGGCGGCGATCCTGCATCGCCTCGGCCAGCACGCGCGCGAGGTCGCCAGCCTGGAACGGCAACAACACGCCGTCATAGCGCGCCGGGTCGGGATTCACGCCGAGCAACGGCTGGCCATTGAGGTACTTCATGGTGTTGGCGACCAGGCCGTCCTGGCCCAGCGCGACGACGATGTCGTCCGGGCCGAACAGGAAATTAGGCAGGAACTGGCGGTCCACCACCTGCCTGCGCAGGTAGCGCGACAGCACGGCGGCGACCTGCTCGCGCGCGGCCAGGTAGGTGTCGTGCTCGCGCCGGTAATCGGTGATGTCCGCGCCCAGGTGCTCCAGGTAGAAGCGTGCCTGCGCCAGCGAGTGGTAGCGCGCCAGCAGTTCTTCCAGCCGCGTCTTGCGCGTCACCAGCACTACCTTGCGATCGGCGGCTGTGCCCATGTGTCTTGCTCCCTTTGTCCCGTATGGTCTCAGCCGCGGCCCTTGGCCTGCGGTGCCAGCAGCGACTGCAGCAGCTCCGGCGACATGTTCAGCTGCCCGATCCGCTCCGCCTTGTCGGCAATGCCGCCAAAGGCCTGCGCGATCAACTGGCCTGGGGCCATGCCCGATGCGGCCAGCGCCTGCACGATGCGCGCGTCTGCGCCCTGCAGCGCCTGCATCACGGCGCCAAGGCGGTGTGCCTCGGCCTCGGCGGTGGTGCGGGTGTTATCGGCCTCCAGGCCCACGAATTCCTTGCGGCGCGCTTCCAGCGCGATCTGCGCTTCCATGCCACTGGCTTCGAGTTCGGCCTGCTTCTTTTGCACCGCGGCTTCGGCTTCCATCTGCGTCTCGCGGATGGTGCGCTGCTTGAGTTCCACGGCGACTTCAGTGTCGAGCTCGCTCTCCTTGATGGCGCGTTCGTTTTCCACCGCGGCGTTACGGCGCGCGTAGATGGCGTCGTCGGCGGCTTTCAGGATTTGTTCGCGGACTTCGGCTTCCAGGGCGCGCGCGGTTTCGGCGCGCGGCTTGACGGCCACCATCGAGAACGAGAGGATTTCCAGCCCTAAAGCGAGCACGTCCGGCTGGCTCTTGAGCGCGCCTTCGACCTGGCGCGCCATGCGGTCCGAGGCCTGCAGGGCGGAGCGCAGCGTTTCCGCGCTAACGGCCTGCTGCACCAGCACTTCCACCACGCCTTCGACGCGGGTGCGCAAGTTCTGCGGATCCTCGGAAATGTAGTTGCGGCCATCCGGCTTGAGCGCGAAATTGAGCATGGCGGCTGTCTTGCGCGGCTCTGCGATGCGATAGGAGAGATTGCCCTGCACCGTGACGGACTGGAAATCGGTGGTGATCAGCTCGAAGATGTAGGGCAGGATCTGGCTGCCCACCGGCACCGCCACCAGCGAGGTGGTGGGCGCGTAGTAGTAGAACGACTGGCCGCTGCCTTCGCGGACGATCTTGCCGCTCTTCATCTGCATCAGGTAGGTGGTGGGATCTGCCTTGATGAATCGGATGCCGAACATGGTGGTCCTTTCGCGTGGTGTCTTTGATTGCCCGCATTCGGTGGCGGGTATTAAGTGTGTCTGTACCACTAATATAAGTGGGGCTGTGACACTTGTCAACTTATAATCCGGCCTGAACAACCTGCCGCAAGGAGCGCACAGCCCTATGACGAAGCCCGCCGCGCCCGCCTTCGGGCGCCCGCTGACCACCGTGGACGTGGTCATCCTTACCATCCGTGCCGGGGCCTTGCAGGTGCTGCTCGTGCAGCGCCCGCAGTTGCAAGGCGAGCCTTTCCCCGGGCAATGGGCCCTGCCGGGCGGTTTCGTGGACATCGAACGGGATCAGGATCTGCAGGGGTGCGCGCTGCGCAAGCTGGCGGAGAAGACCGGAGTGAATAGCCCGTATCTGGAACAGGTGGGCAGCTGGGGCAGCGCCAAGCGCGATCCGCGCGGCTGGTCCACCACCCATGTGTACATGGCCTTGCTGGCCGATGCCACCCTGGCCCCGCAGAAGGGCGGCAATGCCGCCGACCTGCGCTGGGCGCCGGTGGAGGGCGACGGCGTGTCCGTGCCGCTGGCCTTCGATCACGCCGACCTCCTGGGCGCGGCGCTTGGGCGCGTGCGCGGCAAGACCGAATACACTTCGCTGCCCGCGCACCTGTTGCCGCCGGACTTTACGCTTGGCGAGCTGCAGCACGTCTATGAACTCGTGCTGGGCCGGCCGCTGGAGAAAAAGGCTTTCCGGACCCGCATGCTGGCGGCGGGCCTGTTGGAAGAGCTCGGCACGCAGAAGGAAACCGGGCGGCGCCCGGCTTCGCTCTACCGGTTGCGAGCGCAGTCCGGGCTGGTCTATTTCACGCGGAGTTTCGAGCAGCGCGAGCGCGCGTGAATGTCCGCTGGCTACGTTGGCGCCGGATCCGATCGAAGGGCAGGGATGCCCATCACGGTATCGTCGATGGGGAAGTGCAATATCGCCGCCAGCAGCCCGGCGACTGCCGTGGCGCCCCATACCAGCGAATAGGAACCGGTCACGTCAAAGACGAAGCCGCCTAGCCATGCACCCAGGAACGAGCCGGCCTGATGGCTCAGGAAGCAGACGCCGAACAGCGTTCCCAGGTGGCGTGTGCCGAAGATCTTCGCCACCAGCCCGCTCGTCAGCGGCACGGTCCCCAGCCAGGTCAGGCCCATCACGGCGGCGAAGATAACGACCGAGGCGGAGGTCTTCGGCACCAGCAGGAAGGCGCCGATGGCCACGCACCGGACCAGGTAGAGCCAGCCCAGCACGTACTGCTGGCGAAAGCGGCCGCCCAGCCAGCCACATGCCCAGCTTCCCAGCATATTGAACAGCCCGATCAGGGCCAGCGCCGTCGCCCCCAGTCCCATGGGCATATGGCAGAGCGTCAGATAGCCCGGCAAATGCGTGGCGATAAAGGCAAGCTGGAATCCGCAGGCGAAGAAGCCAATGGTGAGAAGGCGATAGCCGGGGTGCCTGCACGCCCTGGACAAGACTTCACGCAGGGAAAACGCCTGCGGCTCCGCCAGTGGCGCGCGGCACGCATCCCGGCGGTCCAGAAGGATCCCGAATGGCGCCACCACGAGCATCAGGAGCGCGAATACGAACAGCGACGCCGATACGCCCGATGTTTCCCGCACCGCCTGCGCAAGCGGAACCATGAGGACCTGGCCGAGCGATCCGCCGGCACTCGCCAGGCCCATCGCCATGCTGCGCTTCTCGGGGGATGCCATGCGGCCAACCGCCGACAGGACGACGCCGAAGCTGGTGCAACTGATCCCGATGCCGAACAGCAGGCCGATGCCGACGACTAGCATGGCGCCCGACGGTGCCATGGCCGCGAGTGCCAGGCCGGCGGCAATGCTGAGCGCGCCGGCGGCAACCACCGGCGCGGACCCGTATCGGTCGGCCGCGGCACCCGCGAACGGTTGCGCGAATCCCCACGCCAGATTGTGAAGCGCGATCGCGAACGCGATCACGGTGACAGGCATCCCGCGGTCGAACGACAGTGGCCCGATAAATAGCCCGAAGGTCTGCCGGATACCCATGACGACGCTCAGGATGAGCGCCGCCGACACAACGACGAGCGTTGCCGGGTGCGTTAAAGATGCAGCTTGCCTGCTGGGTGCCGTCAACATGGTGTTTGGCCCTCCTCGTGCCGCCAATACTGGCAGCGGAGGAGCGATGCGGCAAAGGAAAAGATCTTGACGACAGGTGAGGGAAATTCACCTGTGCTATCGCGGATCGGTGCGCGATGCGCCGGCTTTGCCTGTGGCTTTGCTATGGAATTGAAACGGCGGCCGAGGCGCTGTCCTCGAAGGCCCCGGCTTCGCTCAGCAGCCACTGCCTGAAGCCGGAGAGGTCGGGCCGGTGATCCGCGCCCGCCGCACTTACCAGCCAGTAGGCGGTCCGGGCGGAGACCACTTCGGGCCCGATTTCGACCAGCGCCCCGCTGGCGAGATCGCTGTCGACCAGCGGCCGCCTGCCCAGCGCGACGCCAAGGCCCGCGCTGGCCGCTTCGAAGGCCAGCTGGATCGTATCGAAGCGCAAACCGCCGGATGACGCGATCCCGGCAATGTGCGCGGCATCCAGCCAGGCCTGCCAGTCTTCGCTCGCGGGGTTGACGTGGATCAGCGTCGCGCGCCGAAGGTCCATGGTGCCGTTTGCATCGAGCAAGCTGTCGCGATAGGCCGGGCTACATACCGGGACCAGCTGCTCGCCGAACAGCCGGGTCCAGCAAGCGCCAGCGGTGGGGGCCCGGCTCATCCGGATGGCGAAATCGAACCCGTCGGCGGGAAAACCGACCAGCCGCTGCGAGGTGTCGACGGTGACATTGATATCCGGCCACCGCGCGCGAAAGCCATGCAGGCGCGGCAACAGCCAACGCGATGCCAGGGTGGGCGCGCAGCTCACGGCGATCGTGCGGTTTTCCCGTTGGTTCGGCAGGCGCTGTGTCCCGGTTTCGAGCAGGGAGAATGCCTTGGACACGTAGGTCAGGTAGTCCGCGCCCGCCGGCGTCAGGGACAGCCCGCGGGGCTCGCGGATAAAGAGCTCGACGCCGAGCGACTGCTCCAGTCCGACGATCCCGTGGCTCACCGCGCTTGGCGTGACGCTCAACTCCGCGGCAGCGAGCTTGAAGCTCTGGTGGCGCCCGGCGGCTTCAAATAAGCGAAGGGATGAGAGCGGCGGCAAACGACGTGGCATGACGCATTCCGAACGACCGGCTGGCACGGTATCCGCCGCGATGTGGAGGCACCGCGGCGCAGGGGACGGCGCCCGGAGCGGGCGTCACCGAGCCGCGCGCTGACCATTTCCGGCATCGGCGGCTCAGATGCATTCTAGCGAAGATTCCATGGCGACCGGCTGCGCCGCCGGTACGGCGCGTTTTGCCGGCGCGGGGGCATCCGGCACTTCGAGCACTTCCAGCACTTCCTGCACGTCGAGCACATCGGCGCCGTTTTCCAGCCGCTTGACGAACAGATCCAGCAGGTTCGCATCGCCGGCGGCGACCGACAGCGTGAGCTGGTGGGGCGCCGCCGCGTGGCCGAAGCGCATGTCGAGCAGGCGCAGCCCGGTGCGGCGGGCGTTGGCGAGCGTCCATTCGATGGCGCTGAAAAGGTCGCTGCGTTCGAGTTGCACTGCGAGGTTCAGGGTAGGCATGGCGTCGGCACCGGTGGGGGAGGCGGGTGTGAAGTTCATGCGGCAAATTTACCAGCGGGGCCCCAGAATGAGCTTCTTTATTGTCTTCGGTTTTGCGTAATTTGGAGATGGATTATCTATATATGATAGATTGAGCAGTAACTTCATCTCTTGTAGTGGCAAAAACCATGGCAACCACCCCGAAGCTCGATGAAACGGACCGGCGCATCCTGCGTGCGTTGCGGCGCGATGGCCGGCTCTCCAATCTCAAGCTGGCCGAGCAGGTCGGCTTGTCGCCCACGCCCTGCTGGAACCGCGTGCGTGCCCTGGAGGAAAGCGGGGTGATCGAGGGCTATGCGGCGCTGCTGAACCAGAAGGCGCTCGGCTTGCCCGATACCGTGCTGATCGAAGTCACGCTGGACCGGCACGATGACGACATGCTGGATCGCTTCGGGGAAGCGCTGGCCGAACTGCCGGAAGTGATGGAAGCCTACCTGCTGACCGGCGAATACGATTACCTGATCAAGGTGGCGGTGGCGGGCACCGAAGGCTACGAGGAGTTCCTGCGCCACAAGCTCTACAAGCTGCCGGGTTTGCGGCACAGCCATTCCACCTTTGTGCTGCGTTGCATGAAGCGGGAGCCGTCGGTCGCGCCTTGAGAGCGCTTCAGGCGTCAGGCTGATTCCAGGTATCGGTGGACATCATGGCTGCCAGCGGGCGCCCCTGCCGCCAGCCTTCCACTTCCAGCATCGGCGCGGGATAAAAGGCCTGCACCGGCCCCAGGCAGAGAATGGCGATAGGCTGCGCGCCCGGCGGCAGCTTCAGCAGCGTGGCGAGCGCGTCCGGCGCGAACATCGAAACCCAGCCCAGCCCGAGATTCTCCACGCGCGCCGCCAGCCAGAGGTTTTCAATGGCGCAGGCGGCGGAGCATAGCGCCATCTCGCGCGGCATGGTGCGCCGGCCAAACACGGTGCCATCGTCGGGCGCCAGCGCAACCACCAATAGCTCGGCGCATTCGCGCACGCCTTCCACTTTCAGGCGCAGGAACTCGCCGTCACGCTCGCCCAGCGCCATCGCCGTGTTCTGCCGTTCGGCCTCGACCAGGGCGGCAATTTCCCCGCGCAGGGCGGGATTGGCGATACGGATGAAGCGCCACGGCTGCATCAGGCCAACCGAGGGGGCGCTATGCGCGGCATGGAGGAGGCGCAGCAAGACGGCCTCGTCGACCGAAGCCCCCGCAATGAAGTGCCGCATGTCGCGGCGCGAGGCGATGAGGCGGTAGAAGCTCTGCTGCTCGTCAGGTGAGAAAACGGCGGGAGGGCAGTCGGCTATGGTCGCGGGCATTGCGTGAGGGACGCCAAAGCCGGCATTGTAATCCTGTGCGGAGGCGGGCAAGCGAAGAGGGCGAACCTGAAGATCGCCGATGTTGTTCGCGCGGATAAACGGTCAGGGCACAGGCTTGGACATCTCCGCTGGCGCTCGCTATCAACCCATCCATGGATTCACGACAGTCAGGCCAATTCCTTCGAAGTCCTTTCCGTTGCGTGTGGCAAGTACGGCGCCATGATGAGAGCAAATAGCCGCAATCTGGGCATCTGCCATGCTGATGGGGCGTCCGGCTTGAGCCCGCTGGGACACCAGCGCGGCGTAGTGGACGGCGGCCGCTTCGTCGAATGGAAGCACCAGTCCCGCGAATTCTTCCTCGAGCATCTGGAGCGCTGCTTCTCGTAGCCCGCTTTTTCTGCGCCCCTCCGGCAAGCGCGCAATGCCAAATAGAAGCTCGCCAACGGTCACCGCCGTTACAGCATATTCATGTTGTGAGTGCCGGTCGAGCCATCCGATGACAGCCGGCTCGGCCTGTGCCCGCATGAACTCCGACACTACATTGGTATCGAGTACGATCATTCGGGCAAATCCGCCGACCGAGGCTGTTCCTCGCGTGGGGGTAGCTCGATCCCCGGATCAGCCAGGCCTGCAAAGCGCTGGTGTAACCGGCTTCCGAATGGGCCGGGGCCAGGTGCTTTGTTCAGGGCACGACGCAGGATGACGCGAACCTCCTCTTCCATTGAGCGACCGTGCTGTGCGGCCTCAATGCGCAAACGTGCCTTGAGATCCTCATCAATATTGCGAATGGTCAGTGTCGCCATATCCGGTCTCCTATGCTTGCATTGAATGCAATGCTAGCACAGAGGTACAAGACGCAGTGCCATTCGGACACCTGTTAATGCCCGGACAGTGCAGGCAGCGCATCCGCGTGTGTCGCCAAAGGCAGGACGGTCTCCTTGTCGGCGGCAATCGCCGCGAACCCCTGCGCCAGGTCCGCCAGCAGGTCGTCGATCTCCTCCAGCCCGATATGCAAGCGGATCACCTGCCCGCGCGCCGACCAGTCGGTGACGGTGCGCGCGGCGTGCATGTCGGCGATCACAGCAAGGCTCTCGAAGCCGCCCCAGGAGGCGCCGATGCCGAACAGCGCAAGGCTGTCGATGAAGCGTTCGGCGGCATCCGGCGCGGCATCGCGCAGGGCGAACGACAGCAGGCCGTTGGTGCCGTGGCAATCACGGCGCCACAGTGCGTGTCCGGGGTCGCCGGGCAGGGCGGGGCAGAACACTTCGGCGACTTCGGGGCGGGTGCACAGCCAGTGCGCCACCGCCAGGGCGCCGCGTTCGTGCTGGGACAGGCGGGCGCCCAGCGTGCGCATGCCCCGCTGCACCAGATAGGCGTCGTCCGGGCTGACAGCGATGCCGAAGGCGTCGGCCAGCGCGGCCAACGCGGGCCAGGCGGCCTCGGTCGTGCAGACCGTGCCCATCATGACGTCGGAATGCCCGGACAGGTATTTGGTCGCGGCCATCAGGGAGATATCGGCGCCGAGCGCAAGTGGTTGGTACAGCAGGCCGGAGCCCCAGGTGTTGTCGGCCGCCACCAGCGCGCCATGACGATGCGCTATGTCGGCGACGGCCGGCAGGTCGCACATCTCATAGGCCAGCGAGCCGGGCGTTTCCACGTACACGAGACGGGTTTCGGGCCGCAGCCTGGCTTGCAGGTCGTGGCCGTCGGCGGCATAGAAGCTGGTGGCAATCCCGTGCTGCGCGAGAAAGCCTTCGGCGAGCTTGCGCACCGGCTCGTAGACGCAATCGGGCAGCAGCACATGCTGGCCGGGGCGCAGATAGGCCAACAGCGTCATTGCCGCCGCCGCCAGCCCGCTGGGAAAGAGCCGCGTACGGTAGCCGCCTTCCAGCTCGGTGACCATGTCTTCCAGTGCGAACGCGGTGGGGTTGCCGCGCGCGCCATAAGTGAAGAGGCGCTCGCTGCCGCGCCGCGCCCGCATCTCGCGCATCTGCGCCACCGAGTCGAACAGCACCGTGCTGGCGCGCACCACGGGCGGATTGACCGGCTGGCCGCCGTCCACGGAGGCGGTTCGGCCGGCGTGGGCGAGATGGGTAAGTATGCTGTGCTTTTTCATGGCCTGGCCTGGTAGGACGCCGCGCCGGGGTGGCACGGCGGTGATGACGGCTGGTGCTTGTCTTTTGTACTTTGTCATTGCCTGCGCAGGCGGCCGCAAGAGCCATGCCGGCCGCTTCGAATCCAGGCTGATCAGTCCACGCGGGCGCCGGAGAGCTTGACGATGTGCGACCAGCGCGCGATGTCGCTCTTGAGCTGCGCGGCGAATGCGTCCGGCTTGCTGGCCACCACGTCGCTGCCGCCTTCGTTGATCAGCTTCACCACTTCGGGCATCTGCAGCACCTGCGCGATGGCGCGGTTCAGGTAGGCGATACGCTCGGGCGAAGTCCCGGCCGGCGCGAACACGCCATACCAGTCTTCAAAGCGGGCATTGCGATAGCCGAGTTCCTCAAGCGTCGGGACCTTGGCGAACACACCCAGGCGGCGTGGACTGGTGACCGCCAGCGCACGCATGCGGCCACTCTGGATAAAGCTCGCCACCGAGGAGGTGGAAGTGATCAGCACATTCACCTGCCCGCCCAGCAGATCGTTGATAGCGGGGCCGGCACCCTTGTAGGGCACATGCTGCAGGGCCACCCCGCTGTCCTTGTCCAGCACCACGCCAACCAGGTGCGAGAGCGTGCCGTTGCCGGGCGTGGCAAAGGTGATCTTCTGCGGCTGGGCCTTGGCCTGGGCGGCCAGTTCGGCAAACGTCTGCCACGGCGCATTGGCTGCCACCACGATGGCCAGCGGCGCCGCGTTGATCTGCGTGACCGGCATGAAGTTCTTGACCGGGTCGAAGCCGGGGGCGCTGTACAGCGTCGGATTGACGGCCATCACCGACACCTGCGAGGTCAGCAGGGTATAGCCGTCGGGTTTGGATTCGGCCACGAAGCGCGTACCGATATTGCCGCCGGCGCCACCGCGGTTGTCTGTGACGGCGGTCTGCCCGAGCACTTCGGTGAGCCGCGTGGTGACGATGCGGGTGACGGCATCGTTGCCGCCGCCGGCCGGAAACGGCGAGACAAAGCGCAGCGGCTGCGACGGGAAACCGCCAACCGGCGCCAGCGGCTGTGCAGTGGCGGATGTAGCGGACGTGGCCATCGTGATGGCGAGGACTGCGACGGTGGCGAAAGTGCCGGCCAGTACCTGCTTGATGCGTGACATGAAGAACCCCTTTGTATGTAGAGAGATGCCAGAGCGAAGGGGGGCCGGGCGGGCTTCTGCGGCCCCGCTTGCCCCTGTGTTCCCGGAGTGCCGGGACGTCCCCTTGGCGCTGCACCGTCGAGCCGTGTGGGAATCAAAGCCAGGCGACTCGCCTTGCCGTCCGCGCGCATGGCCCGGCACGCGTGCGGGCGGGTGCCGGATGCGCGAAGGGCTCGGTCGCTGTTGGCGGGTCATGTTGCGGAACGATCCCGGGCTGGCCGGATCAGGCGAATCGGAAAGTGGCCAGTTCCTGCGCGTCAAGCTGGCCGATCAGGTTGGTCTCCCACGCCAGGTAGCGGCGCGCGGCTTCCTTGTTGCCGTCGTGGCGGTCGTGCACGAAGAACAGGAAATCGATGCAGCGCGCATCCGGCAGGCTGTTCGCCTCGTCCCCCGTGGCGAGCGTATTTCCCGCGGCCTGCCAGGCATCCACGCCGCCGGCCAGCAGGCGGACATCGCGGTAGCCGAGCACCGCCAGTTCGCCGGCAGCCAGCCCGGCCAGTCCCGGCTGGCCTTCGTCGCCGATCAGCACCAGCGGCGTGTCGCTTGGCACGCCGGCCAGGTCGCGGGCAAAGACCGGGCGGATCGACCAGCGGCTGCCGGGCACGTGGCCGGCGCGATACGCCATGCTGGCGCGCACATCGAGCGCCAGCACCTGTTGCCCGGCCAGGCCCGCGGCCAGCGTGGGGGCATCGATACGGCGCAGGGCGCGAGCCGGCGCCTGCGGACCGGCGGGCGCGGCCAGGCGGCCGCCAAGCGCCGCCTCCAGCCCGCCTTCGAGCACTACGGCGTCGTGTCCCATCTGGCGCAGCCAGCTCGCTGCCACGGTCGCACGCACACCATCGGCATCGATCAGCACGAGGCGCGCGCGCCGCACGCCCACATATTGGTCGGTGGCCTGGATCAACTGGCCGCCGGGTGTGTTCTGGGCACCGGGTACCGACCCGGCGGCATACTCCTCCGGCGTGCGGACGTCGCAAAGGAAGGTGGTGCGCGAGCGGTCGTCGAGCCACGCGCGGGCCTCGGCCACATCGATGCGAGGGACCGAGAAGCGCTGCGCCATCGCCTGCGCGGCGGTGCGGCCCGCATCGAGGCCGCGGGGCGCGGCGTTGTCCGGATAGCGCCGCGTGCCGCCGTGTTCCAGCCTGAAGTCGTTCAGGTACCAGCCCTGGGTGCCGTTTTCCAGCGCGTATACAGGGTTGGGCACGCCAAAATTGATCAAGGTCTGGGCGCCGATGATGCTGCGCGTGCGGCCGGCACAGTTGATCACGATGGGCGTGGCCGGGTCCGGCACGAGGTCGCGCAGGCGGTAGGCCAGCTCGCCATTGGGGCAGCAGATGGCGCCGGGGATATTCATCTTGCGGAATTCCGCGACGGGCCGGCCGTCAAGCACCACCGGGGCTTGCTCGCCGGCCTGCATGGCGGCCAGTTCGGCGGCCGAGACGCGGGGCGTGCCGTAATGGTGCTCGGCCAGTTCGCCGAAGGTCTTGGATGGCACATTGACACCGGCGAACAGCGCATAGCCGGCGGCATGCCAGCCCGGTACGCCACCGTCCAGCACGAACAAGCGCGTGTAGCCGAGGGCCGCCAGGGCCTGCGCGGCGCTCGGCGCCAGGCCGTCGCCATCGTCGGCCAGCACGATGCGCGCCGAAGGATTCGGGGCCAGCCGGCCTATGTCTAGTTCGAGCCGGCTGTAAGGCAGCGGTACCGCGTAGAAGGGATGGCCTTCGCCGTACTGGCCATGTTCGCGGATATCGAACAGGGCGATCTCCTCCTGGTCGTGCAGCCAGCCTTTGAGGGCAGCGGGATCGAGCAGGGTGTAAGGGGTAGTAAGGATGTCGGGCATGCGGTTCTTCAGGCAAAAAGGGGGCCTGGCCTCCTGGCCGCGCACGGGCGGGAGGCAAGCGGTAGTGCGTTGGAAAAGGGCTTCGGCAGAGGCGGGGCGGTGCGGGCGTGTCAGTGCCGCACCGCCCCGGTGCCGCTTAGCGGCGCGTCTTGACGCCCACGCTCATGGCCTGGCAACGGCCCGTTTCGAGGTCATAAGCGGTGCGGCTGGTCAGGGTTTCCAGGGCGCGGCCGTACATATGCAGGTGACGGATCACGGCTTCGCCGCGAATTTCGACCGAGTGGATGTCGTCGGGCAGCAGCGCGATGCCCGAGCCCGGGCCCACTTCCACGGTGTGCGAGTGCGCCAGCGTACCCACGCCCGGCACGCTGCCGTCGTCGGTGCGCAGGTAGACGTCGTTGTACTCGGTCCCCACCACGCCGGCCACGCAGGCCCAGGTGGTGTGGTCATGCGGCGGGATGCGCTTGCCCGGCCGCATCACGTTGAGGTACAGCGCGAAGCTCTGGTCGGGATCTTCCGCAATCAGGTAGCGGGCCTGGCGCTCGCCTTCCTCGGGCGGGGCGAATTCGCTCTCGGCCCACAGTTGCGGCCTGGCCGCCAGTTGCGCCACCTGATCCAGGACGCTGGCCAGCGAGTCACGGGTGACACCGCCGCTGGCTACGATTTCCTTGATGGATCGAATGGTTTCCCCGACGGCGGCCTGGCGTTGTTGTGCGATCGACATGTCTCTAGAATCCTTGCTGAGTCTTGATAGTTCTTGGTTTGCGGGGCGGGACGTATCTTTGTCTGGTTTCACTGTAATGAAGGCCCGTGCCCAAAACCACTTAATCACCCATGAAAACACTTAAGCAAGTCTAATGAATGCGTAATCTCGACCTGGACCTGCTGCGCACCCTGGTGGCCATTGCCGACCACGGTACCTTTGCCGCGGCGGCGGAACGGCTGCATCGCACCCAGTCCGCCGTCACCCAGCAGATGCAGCGGCTGGAGGAGCAGGTGGCGCTGGTGTTGTTCGAGCGCCAGGGGCGCGGCAAGCAACTCACACGGCATGGCAACAAGCTTGTGGAATATGCGCGGCAACTGCTGAACCTGAACGACGAGGCGTTGCGCGTGCTGCGCGAGGGCGACCTGACCGGATCGCTGCGTATCGGCGCGCCGCACGATGTGGCCGACACCATCCTGCCGCCGCTGCTGTCGCACATCGCGCGGGCTTCCCCCGCCTTGCGCCTGGAGATCCATGTCGGGCGCAGCCCTTTCCTGATGGAGTCGTTGCGGCGCGGGGAAATCGACCTGACTGTCTCCACCCGCGAAGACAGCAGCCTGGATGGCCTGGTGTTGCGCACTTCGCCCACCATCTGGGTGTGCGCGGCGGATTTTGCCTATGAGCGGGGCAGCACGGTGCCCTTGATCCTGGCCGACGAACCCAGCCTGTTTCGCAAGCTGGCGCTGGAAGCGCTCAAGGAGGCCGGCGTGCCCTGGCGCACGGCCTATTTTGCGCCGAGCCTGATTGGCATCAAGGCGGCCATCCGCGCGGGCCTGGGCATCACGGCCCGTAGTATCGACCTGCTTGGCGCCGATATGCGGGTGCTGGGCGACAAGGACGGGCTGCCGCGCCTGCCCGATGTGACGTATTACCTGTGGGCCCGGCCGAATGCGGCCAACCCGGTGGCGCGGCAGGTGTTCTCCATGCTCAAGACCACTTTGCAGCGCGGACTGGCGGCTGCATGAAAGTGGCCTGAGGTGGTTGTAGAGGGGCGAGCGCGCTGGCCCTCAGGCGGCCTGCGCGAGCCGGAAGGCGCCGACCGCCTCGGCAAGCTGGCGCGCCTGCGTTTCGAGCGATCCGGCCGCGGCGGCCGCCTGTTCCACCAGCGCCGCATTCTGCTGGGTGACGGCCTCCATCTGGGTGACGGCCTCGCTGACCTGCACGATGCCGGCGCTTTGCTCAAGCGATGCCGACGAGATGTCTTCCATGATCCGCGCCAGGCGCTGCACGGCGTCCACGGTCTCGCTCATGGTCTGGCCGGCCTGGGCGACGAGTGCGTTGCCCGCACCGACCTTGCTGGCGGAGTCGTCGATCAGGGACTTGATCTCGCGTGCGGCGCTGGCGCTGCGTTGCGCCAGAGCGCGGACCTCGCCCGCCACCACGGCGAAACCGCGTCCCGACTCCCCCGCCCGCGCCGCTTCCACGGCGGCGTTGAGCGCCAGGATATTGGTCTGGAATGCAATGCCGTCGATCACGCTGATAATGTCGGCGATCCGCTTCGAACTGCTGCTGATGTCGCCCATGGTCTGTATCACGCCGCGTACGTCGTCGCCGCCGCGCGTGGCCAGGCGGGCGGCTTCGGCGGCCAGCTCGCTGGCCTGGCGCGCGCTTTCCGTGTTGTTGCTGACCGTGGAGGTGAGCTCCTCCATGCTGGCGGCGGTCTGCTCGAGCGATGCGGATTGGTGCTCGGTGCGTGCCGACAGGTCGGTGTTGCCCGCGGCAATCTCGCGCGCGCCGGTGTTGACGGAGTCGGAGCTTGCGCGCACCTGGCTGACGGTGCGCGTCAGCGCCTCCTGCATGCGTGCCACGGCGGCGAGCACGCGTCCCACCTCATTGCCGCTGGCCGCCACCGCGCGGTGGCTCAGGTCGCCCTTGGCCACGCGGTCGAGATGCTCGGCGGCGGCAGCCAGGGGCGCTACGACGAACGCGCGCAGCCCCAGGTGTACCGCCACGATCAGGCCCAGCGCTGCGGTGATGCCCACCACCACCAGTTTCACCACCAACTGGTAGCGCGCGCTGCTTGCTTCGGTTTCCTGTTGCGACAGCCGGGCCGCCTCCACCTGGAAGCGCTCGACACCCGCCGAGTAGTCCGCGCCCGAAGGCGGGACTTCCTTGTCGTTGAGGGTGGCATAGGCAGCAGCGTCGCCGCTGCGCAGCGCTGCCATGGCGCGCTCTATCGTGCCGGCATGGCGCCGCGCGGCGTCGGCGACCTGGCGGCGCAGGGACGCGTCCTGCTCTTCCTGCGCGGGCGTGGCCTCGAAGCGCTGCAACGCCCTGGCGGAATTTCCGAGGGCTTTGGCGGCGGCATCAAGCGCGCCGGTATCGACCCCGGCACCACCCTCGCGCGCCGTGGCGTAGGCCCGTGCTAGCGCTGCGCGAGCCCGGGTCATGTCCTTGTACGCATCGTTGAGCAACAGCGTGGTGGCGGAAAGCTGCTGGACGCGGCCGGTTGCCTGGTTGGCGGCGCCTAGCGCGAGCACGCCGACGCCGGCGCCAAACACGATCATGCATGCAAAGGTCACCAGGATGCCCAGCAAGGCGGTGCGCACGCTCAGGTTATTCATCATCGGATCGGGACAGGGGTTTGAGATCACCGGACTAACGGAGGCCGTGGCCCGGACTTGACCGGGATCATGCCGATGTTTGCGTCAGATCAATCCCGATGTGTGAAATAGGCGGCCAGGTGTCTGTTTGCGCACAACTTGCGGCCGACCCTCAAGTTGTCGCCGCACCGCACCGATAGACAGGCTTTCAGCCCAGCGCGGGCTCCACAGCCATTAGCCTCCGGGCACCTCGCCATGCTTGCCAGCCTTACCATTCGCGCCCGCCTTCTCGCTACCGTTTCCCTGCTGTTCCTGCTTGCCCTGGGCGTGGGAGTGGCCGCCTTGCTCGGCTTGCGTGCCGCCAACGACGCGCATGAGTCCACCTACACGAACCAGCTCGCTTCGGCGCTGGCGCTGGGCGAAGCGGACCTGAGCCTCACCCGCGCGCGTACGGCGCTGGACCGCGCCATGCTCTACCCGGACAGCCCGGAAGCCAAGGGTTTGCTCGACCGTACCGAAGAGCTGACACGGCGTTCGGACGAGGCATGGAAGCGCTTCATGGCTTTGCCGCGCGACAGCGAGGAAGACCAGTTGGCCGTGGCTGTCGCGGCCAAGCGGGAGGCCGCCAACCGCGATGGCATCGCCGCCATCATCGCCGCGCTGCGGGCCGGGGACCGCGCTCTGGCCGACCAGATCATGGACGGCAAGCTCTCCCGCCTGTTTCGCGACGCCAATGACAGCAGCCTCAAGCTGAGCCAGTTCCAACTCAAGATGGCCGCCGGCAATTTCGAGGCGTCGCAGGTGGCGTATCGCCATTTCCGCAACGGGGTGATTGCCGCCATCGTACTGGCGCTGCTGGTGGCGGCCGCTTGCGCCGTGTTCCTGCTGCGCGCCATCGTTGGCCCGCTGGAACTGGCGCTGAAGCAGTTCGACCGCATCGCGGCGGGCGATCTCAGCCATCCCGTGCAGGTTACGCGCCGCGATGAGATGGGGCGCCTGCTTGAAGGCCTGGCGCGCATGCAGGCCAGCCTGGCGCACACAGTGGGGCGCGTGCGCCAGGGCGCCGGTGCGATCACCGCAGCCACGCGGCAGATCGCAGCCGGCAACGCCGACCTCTCCGGCCGCACGGAGGCGCAAGCCGCCTCCCTGGAAGAAACGGCGTCCAGCATGGAACAGATGACCTCCACGGTGCGCCAGAACGCCGACAACGCGCGCCAGGCCAGCCAGCTTGCCGTCAGCGCGGCCGAGGTGGCCCACCAGGGTGGCGCGGTGGTAGGCGACGTGATGGCCACCATGGGCGATATCAGCGCTGCGGCCAAGACCGTCGCGGAGATCATCGGTGTCGTCGACGGCATTGCCTTCCAGACCAATATCCTGGCGCTCAATGCCGCCGTCGAGGCTGCCCGCGCGGGCGAGCAGGGGCGCGGCTTCGCCGTGGTAGCGGGCGAAGTGCGCGGCCTGGCGCAGCGCAGCGCCGGCGCGGCGCGCGAGATCAAGTCCATGATCGAGACTTCGCTGGCGCATGTCGCAACCGGCAGCAGCCTGGCCGGGCGCGCGGCCAGCACCATGGAGGACGTGGTCGCGGCGATTCGCCGCGTGACCGACATCATGGGCGAAATCGCCGCCGCCTCGGCCGAGCAGAGCAGCGGCATCGAGCAGGTCAACCGGGCGGTGACGTCGATGGACGAAGGCACCCAGCAAAACGCCGCGCTGGTCGAGCAGGCTGCTGCCGCGGCGGCCTCGCTGGAGGAGCAGGCGCGCCAACTGGACCAGGCTATCGCCGCGTTCCGCGTGTAAGCTGGCGGTCGGGCCCGCGCATATGGCGGGATGGGGGATGCGCGGTGGCGCCGCATGCCACTTTTGTGCGTTTGGCCCCATTGGACTAGGGTATACGTAGTGACAAAGGTGGCGGAACGGTGCCATCGTTACCAGCAGGCGGCCTGCGGTGGCCGAAGTGCCGGGAATCCCCGGTTTCCTCGCAAACGGACCTGAATCGTGCGTCGACGTCTCTGGCCCAGGCTACTGTTATTGGCGCTGCTCATTAGTGGCGTCTACTTCGTCTGCGCGGCCGTCAGCGAGGAGCTGGCCACTTCGCGGTTGCAGGCGCGCTACTTTGCCGGGCGGGCGAAGGACATCGCGTTCGCGGTGAAGGACGGTCCGAGTGATCGCATCCGCTTTCCGGAAGACGGGCCTTATGATCTGCGCTTCGGCTACAGCCGCTTGCCGCAGTTCACGGAACTGCTGGAGGCGCGCGGTTATCGCCGCGAACGCCAGGCGCGCTGGTCCGACCAGATGCTCGAGCTGACCGATTCCGGCTTATTCGCGCCGTACCACGAAAAGACCCATGCGCGCCTGGACCTGCTCGATTGCAATGATGAGGCGTTCAATGCCAGGAGCGCGCCGCCCCGTACCTACGGCAGCTTCGACCAGATTCCAGGCTTGCTGGTGGGCGCCTTGCTCTTTATCGAGAACCGCGACCTGCTCGATCCCGAATTTCCCACGCGCAACCCCGCGCTTGATGTGCGGCGCTTCACGCGCGCCGCAATGGACCAGGGCGTGCGCTTTTTCAACGACAAGCACGACGCCGCCGGCGGCAGCACGCTCGCCACCCAGATCGAGAAATACCGCCATTCGCGCGCGGGACGAACCAGTTCGCCCAAGGAAAAGCTTCGGCAGATGGCCAGCGCGTCGATGCGCGCCTATCTGGACGGCCCGAACACCGTGGCCGCCAGGCAGCGCATCCTGCTCGATTACCTGAACTCCGTGCCGCTTTCGGCCCGTGCCGGCCTGGGCGAGATCAACGGGCTGGGGGATGGCCTGTGGGCCTGGTACGGGCAGGATTTCGACGAGGCCAACCGCTTGCTGGCGAATGCGGCAGGCCCGGGACCCGGCGCTGGCCAGGGCGAAGGCGAACTCGGCGAGCGGCAGGCGAAGGTGTTCAAGGAGGCGCTTTCGCTGATCATCGCGCAGCGCGGGCCATCGCATTTCCTGCGCCGCAATACCGCCGGGCTGGTGGCATTGACCGACAGCTACCTGCGCTTGCTGGCGGCTGCGGGCGCCATCCCGCCGTGGCTGCGCGATGCGGCGCTGGCGCAGCCACTGAAGCTGTCTCCCCCGTCGCTGGACCGGCCCGAAATCTCGTTTGTTTCGCGCAAGGCCCTGAGCGGCGTGCGCACCGACCTGCTGCGCTATCTCGATCTCGACAGCAGCTATGAACTGGACCGCCTCGACCTGACGGCCCATAGCACCATCAATACCGGTCTGCAACGTGTCGTCACAGAGGCGCTATTGAAGGCGGGCACGCGCGATGGCGCCCATGCCTTCAACATGTATGGCCACAACCTGCTGCGCGAAGGCGACGACCCCGGCAAGCTGGCGATCAGCTTCACGCTCTACGAGAAGATCGACGGCGCGAACCTGCTGCGCGTGCAGGCCGACAACCTGGACCTGCCGTTCGACCTCAACCGCGGCGCGCGGCTTAACCTGGGCTCCACCGCCAAGCTGCGCACGCTGGTGACTTACCTCGAGATCATCTCGGAACTGCATGAGAAATATGCCGACATGGCGCCCGCCGGGTTGCGCGAGGTCAAGCCGGCCAAGCTCGATGTGTTGACCCAGTGGGTTTTGAACTACCTGCTCACCGCTTCCGACAAGAGCCGTCGCGCCATCCTGGAGGCCGCCATGCTGCGCCGCTACTCCGGCGGGGCGGGCGAAGCGTTCTTTACCGGCGGCGGGCTACAGACCTTCACCAACTTCGAGCGTTGGGAGAACACGAAGATCATGCCCGTGCGGGAGGGTTTCGAGCATTCCGTGAACCTGGTCTTCATCCGCCTGATGCGGGATATCGTGCGTTACGAGACCTACCGGCTGCATCCCGATGCCGACGAGTGGCTGAACAACCCGGCCGCGCCGCAGCGGCGGGCCTACCTGGTCCGCTTTGCCGACAAGGAGGGTAGCGACTACCTGCGCGCTTTTTATTCGAAGTATCGCGGCAAGACCCATCAGGAAGCGTTGAAGCGCTTGCTGGAAAACCGGTACTTCTCGCCGGTGGGGCTGGCGGTGGCGCTACGTAGCGTCGAACCTGACATCGATCCGGAGCAGTTCAACAAGATCATGCGTGCCACCCTGCCGCGCGTGGGGCTGACCGATGACAAGCTGGCGACGCTGTACCGCAAGTACGGCCAGACCAGCTTCTCGCTCAACGACCGCGGCTACCTCGCACGGGTGCATCCGCTGGAGCTATGGCTGCTGGATTACCTGCGCCAGCGGCCTGACGCCAGCCTGGATGAAGTCTTGCGCGACAGCGCCGACCAGCGCCAGGAGGTGTACGTCTGGCTGTTCAAGGCTCGCAATCCCGGTGGCCAGACCCGCCGCATCCGCAGCCAGCTGGAGCGCCAGGCTTTCGCCGAAATCGCGCGGCGCTGGCAACGGCTGGGCTATCCGTTCAGCGGGATCACGCCGTCATATGCCTCGGCGATCGGCGCTGCCGGCGATCGTCCCGCCGCCCTGGCCGAACTGGTCGGGATTATCCAGGGCAATGGCGTGCGCCAGCAGGCGACCGCGCTGCGCAGCCTGGAATTCGCGCAGGGCACGCCATACGCCACCGATTTCGGGCTGGCCGGGCAGGGCAAGCGGCTGTTGAGCGAGGACATCTCGGAGGTAGTGCGCGCGGCGCTGGTCGGCGTGGTGAATTCGGGCACGGCTGGCTCGCTGAAAGCCGCGCTGGGCAGCAGCGGCATCCTGGCCGGCGGCAAGACCGGCACCGGCGACCATCGCTACGAAGTCTACGGGCCGGGCGGCCGGCTGATTTCCTCGCGCGTGGTCAGCCGCTCGGCCACCTTCGTATTCTTCCTTGGCGACCGTTATTTCGGCAACGTTACGGCTTATGTGCAGGAACCCTACGCCGCGCGCTACGCCTTCACCAGCGCGCTGTCCGTGCAACTGCTGAAATCGCTCGCGCCTACGATCCTGCCGCTGGTGCGCGACGGCGGCGCGCGCTCTCCGCTGGCGTGCCGGCATTGAACGGCCGGCACGGCAGTCCCGCTGGATCCGCGGCTAGTCCCAGCAGTGGAGCCGCGCGCAGTACGCGTCCTCGGAAGTCCGGGCATTGCGTTCGTATTCGGCGATCACCTGCAAGGTGGCGGACTGGAGCAAGGAGCCCGCGGTGAGCGAAGCGGCAAACTCGCGCAGGCCCTGCAGGCAAATCACGATGGGAGGTAAAGCTTGGTCCTGCATGATGCGTTGCTGGCTCGTTGATGGGCGGGATGTGCCTCCCGACAATTCGATTGTAGATAGCGGCGAGCCGGGCAATTGCAAAGCAATGTGTCTGCGCGAACCTTTGTGGTGTTGGGCCGTAAATCAGTTGCGTCCGAGCCACGGAGTGTACCGCGCGAGCCGCGTGGTCATCACCATGGCTGCCCTGATCCATGGCGCGATGATGACCGCGGCAGCCATGCGGCCGGTGGGGCGTTGCGCGGCCACCACGGCAACCGGCCCCGGTACAGGAATAAAGCAAGCCGTGGATGAGGTCGAGCGGGGATATCACATGGCCAGCCCCCCGGCACCCTCGGTAAAAACATCGATAATGCCCAGTCCTTTGCACAGCACGAAAGACGGTCGGTTGCCCTTGGGCCGTTGTTCTATTATCATTAAATGTTAATCAAATTAACATTGCTGGCGCACTGGCTGGCACTCTGCAATCCCATGGAATCCAAAACCGCCCGTCTCACCCTGCTGATCGACCCGGTGAAGAAGAACGCCTTCGAGAACCTGTGCGCGGCACAGGACAAGACGCCCTCCCAGGTAGTGCGCCAGTTGATTCGCGACTATCTGGAAATGCATGGCGTAGCTTATGCCACCAAGCCACGGCTTGGTGGCGAGGCGCAGGTGGGGGGCGAGGAAGCCTGAGCGCAGGCCGCCAAAGCGGCGGGCGCGGCTGGAAACGCGAGACCGGCTTCGCCGTCCTGAGCCGGCCGCGCGAACCGCCCGGGCTATCGCCCTGGGCGGGTCCAGACGTGAACGTTGCCCTCAGCGCTTGGAATGCCGGTCGCCGGGCACCGCGGACTGGTGTTCGGCCGGCCGTGGCGTGGTGATCCAGCGTGCTACCGCGGCGGCGTCCAGCGGGCGCGAGAACAGGTAGCCTTGTCCCATATGGCATCCCTGCGAGAGCAGGAACTGGCGCTGCGCTTCGTTTTCCACGCCTTCGGCGACCACCGCGAGTTTCAGGCTGTCGCCAATACGGATGACGGCGCTGGCCAGTTCGCGGGCGGCGGCATCGCTTTCCAGGTCGATCACGAAACTCTTGTCAAGCTTGAGCTGGTGCACGGGCAACTGCCTGAGATAGCCAAGGCTGGAATATCCCGTGCCGAAGTCGTCCATGGACAAGCGTACGCCCTGTGCGTGGATGGCCGCGACGGTGGCGGCAATGCCGGCGTCATCCTCCATCAGCAGCCCCTCGGTCATCTCCAGCACCAGCGCCTGGGCGGGCAGGCCGTGGCGGGCCAGGGTCTCGGCCACTTGTGCCGGCAGCCCCGGGTCCCGGAAGCTGGCGGGCGAGATATTGACCGAGATCGTGGGCACGGACAGCCCCTGCAGGCGCCAGGCGGCGAGTTGCGCGCACGATTGCTCCAGCACCCAGCGATCGAGTGCGCCGATCAGGCCGCTGTCTTCGGCCAGCGGTACGAAGCGGTCGGGCGACACCATGCCGAAATGCGGGTGATGCCAGCGGACCAGGACTTCCAGGCCGTAGAGCCGCCCATCCCGCAGGAACACCTGGGGCTGGAAATTGAGATGCAGTTCCTCCGCGAGCAAGGCATCGCGCAGTGCCGATTCCAGCGCAAGGCGCTCCTGGGCGGCCCAGTTCATCTCGATGCTGAAGAAGCGGAACAGGTTGCGCCCCGCGGCCTTGGCGTCGTACATGGCCATCTCGGCGCAGTGCAGCAGGTAGTCCAGGGCATCGCCGTCGGCGGGAAACATGCTGATTCCGATGCTGGCCGACGGAGCGATGCTGGCGTGATCGATGCGCAGCGGCTGGTGCAGCGCGGCCAGGATGCGCTTGCCCGCGGCAATGGTCCGGGGGCGGTCGCTGTCGGGCAGTACCAGAGCGAACTCGTCGCCCGAAAGCCGTGCCACCAGCGCGGATTCTCCGGCATGCGCGATCAGGCGCTGGGCAACCTCGCGCAACAGCTTGTCGCCGCCGGCGTGGCCAAGCGAGTCGTTGATATGCTTGAAACGGTCCAGGTCGACGAACAGCACGCAGAGCGTGGTGCCGGCCTGGCGTGCGGCGAGCAGCAGGGTGCTAGCCTGCATCTGCAGCAGGCTGCGGTTGGGCAGGCCGGTCAGCGAATCGTAGTGGTCGAGCTGCATGATCCGCTCGGCCGCTGCCTCGCGTTCAAACGCGAGCTTGCATAGCGAAGTGCACACCTCGAAGAGCTGTAGGTGGAACGCATCTGGCTGGCGGACAGTGCGATAGTAGAACGCCAGCGTGGCGAGTACGCGCCCGTCGCTGGCCTTGATCGGATACGACCAGCACGCCGCCAGGCCAAGCGGCAGGGCGAGATCGCGGTAATCCGCCCACAGCGGATCGTTGGCGATATCGCTGACCACCACCGGCTCGCCCAGCCAGGCGGCCGAGCCGCAGGAGCCGGCAGCGGGCCCTATGCTCATGCCGTCCAGTGCCGCCGCGTAGTGCGCCGGCAGGCTCGGCGCGGCCAGCGGGCGCAAACGGCCGTCGGCGTCCACCCGCAGTACCGAAGCAATCACTGAAGGCGCAACGCGTTGCACTTCCTCACAGATCAGTTCCATCACGGCCGGGAGCGGCTGCTCCATCACCATGGCCTGCAACACCTTTCGCTGCAGCAGTTCGTAGGCTTTCTGCTGAGTGATATCCGTGAGGATGACGATGCCGTGATGCCGGTCGCCCCCGGTCGGATGACGGTCGCTGGCGACCAGATGCCGGACCGTGGCGGAGACCCACAGCGGGCTGCCATCGCGCGCGTACACCAGCGCTTCATGGCGTTCGCCGCCGGGGGAGGAGCGGTGGGCATGCAGCCGCTCCATCACGCCCGGATCCGTGAATTCGCGGGCTAGCAGCTCGCGCGGCGTCTTTCCAACCATCTCGCCGCGCGTGTAGCCGAGCATGCGCGTGAGCCCGGCGTTCGCGTACACAATATGCCAGTCGTCATCGACCACGAGGACCGCGCTGTCGATCTCGTCGGCGATGACCGAAAGCAGTGGATGGTCGTCGCGGCTGGGTTCGATGCTGCCCGCCACCTTCAACAGTAGCGTGCGCAGCGTGACGTCTCCGAGCCGGGTACTGGCCTCCGCGATAAAGCCAAAGCGCCGCTCGCCGTCCGGCCGCAGGATCTGGACGGCGGGCAAAGGCAGGGCATGCTCGCCGTCCTGACCGGGTTCCGCGCCGTGAGCGCGCGCGCCGATGCCGGGCAGCTTTTGCACGAGCGCGTCCACGTCCATCCCGAAGACTTGCTTGCGGGATGCCCCATAGAGTGTCTCCGCCGCTGCGTTCAGGAAGATCACCCGGTTGTCCGTGTTCAGTACGAAGACGGCGTCGGAAGCTTGCTCAAGCGAATTGCGGAACAACTGATGCGGGTCGGCTATGCTGAGCGCTTTGTCTCTGTCTGGCATGGGTGAGGTAAACGTCGCTAACGCCCGAGAATGCCTGCCTGGCCCGCCTGGGCTCATGGGACATTGACTCGGCTCTGATGCAGGTATCGGCATCCGGTAGCGGATCCTGAAGTTTTTTTTGCATACCGCTATCCGGGAATTGATTCAGCGACCGCTGAAAACCGCGGATTGCCCGCGCAGGACCGCAATGGCAGCGCCTGCCGCAAGGCCGGCGCGACGCGGCCGGCTTGGCATAATGGCGCGCTGTCCTGGCGGCGCGATGCACGTGCCGTTCCCATCGAACCGGAATTTCCCATGATCATCTGCGCCGGCGTAGGTCCCGGGCACCTTGACTTCCTCACCCTTGGCGTAGCGGACCTCATCCTCGGCGCCGACATCGTGGCCGGATTCGATACGGTCATCGAGGTCATACGGCCGCTGGTGCCGCCGAATGCCCGGATTGTCACCATGGGCTACCAGGACCAGGTCGAGCGGCTCGACTGGGTTGCGGCCGAGCATCATGCCGGCCGCCGCTGCGTGGTGCTGTTCATGGGCGACATGCACTTCAGCGGCTTCCAGTACCTGGAGCGGGTGGAGCGGGCTTGCGGCCATCCGGTGGAAACCGTACCTGGCATTTCCGCCGCCCAGGTGCTGGCCGCGCGCGGCAAGGTTTGTTTCGACGAAACCACCTTCCTGACGTTCCACCGGCGCGGCGACCTGGATCCGTTCAAGCGCCATCTCCTGCATGTGCTGGCGGACCAGCGCAATGCCATCGTCATTCCACGTCCCTGGGATTTCATGCCCAGGGACATCGCCGCCTGGCTGGTGGCCCAGGGCGTTGCGCCGGCGCACCCGGTCGAGGTGTGGGAGAACCTGACGCTGGCAGATGCCGCGTGGCGGGGCACGCTGGCGCAATGCACGCAGGCGTTCAGCGACATGAGCATCATGCTGATCCGCAGCCTGGCGCCGATGCCCAGCCAGATTGAGCCACGGCGCACCCCGGCGCAGGGGGACTCGGGGCAGGAGAAAACTTGATCTGCCGCAACACCCGCGCATCGCCCGCTTGCGCTGCACGGCACACGGAGTAGAGTCCATTCCGGATGGTCGGACAACGTCTCCGCGCGTTCGCGGACGTCCCTGGAACGGAGGGAAAACACCATGGATTTCAAGACCGTGCTGGTCGAACTCGGCGCCGACGCTGGCTGTGCGGATCGCGTCGGCCTTGCCGCCAGGCTGGCGCAGCGCTCCGCGGGCCATGTGATCGGCGTGACAGCCACCGGCATGCGGCTTGAGCCTTTCCGGGGCGCGGGCGACGAGGCCGGGCGCTACGCCGAACTGGCCAGGCGCCAGTTGCTGGCGCAGGGCGCCGAAGCCAGCGCCGCTTTCCATCGTGCCATGCACGAGGCGGCGCCGGGCGTGGGCTTCACGCACCGGCTCATCGAGGACGAGCCCGGCTGGGCCCTGGCCCAACAGGGGCGGATGGCCGACCTGGTTGTCCTGGCCCGCCCGCCCGGCCCGGAATCCGTCCCCGTGCTGGTGGCGCAGACTGCCGAGTATGTGATGCTCAACGCCGGCCGGCCGGTGTTGCTGGTGCCGCCTGGCGCGCGCCGCCTGACTTGCGAGCATGTGGCCATCGCCTGGGACGGCGGACGGGAGGCTGCCCGCGCGGTGGCGGATGCAATGCCCCTGCTGCGCCAGGCGCGGCGTGTCACGGTGGTTTCGGCGTCGAGCACGCATGATCGGACAGGCACCCACGGTATGCCCGATGTCCCCGGCGCGCACGCAGGCCTGCGCGATCATCTGGCGCGGCACGGCATCACCGCTGTCATGCATGCCGTGCAAGGCAGCGACCGGGTGGGCCGGCTGCTGCTGGAAGCCGTGCGCCACCTGGGGGCCGATCTGCTGGTGGCGGGTGGCTATGGCCACGCACGCTTGCGCGAGCTGGTAACGGGCGGCACCACGCGCACGCTGATGCGCCATGCCGAAATTCCGTTGCTGATGTCGCACTGACGGGCCAGCGGTGTTGAGGGCTGCCCGCGGCATCAATAGGTAAATTGATATAGCATTTGGCCGCATATGGATTGCTGCGGCCAGGTGCCACCCTGGCTGGCTGCCACGCGAAGCGAGATCGCCCGAGCCCCACGCCCCCAATGCCCCCAATGCCCCCAATGCCCCCAACGCCCAACGCCATAGAGAGAAATCGATGGAAGTCGATACGATAGACGAAGCATCCGGCGAGGACGCTCCGGCCAAGGCGCAGGCTGCGCGACGCAGCACGTGGGTGAGCGTGGCGGTCAACATCCTGCTGACCTGCATGCAACTGTTGGCCGGCCTGTTCGCCGGCTCGCAGGCGTTGATTGCCGATGCCATCCACTCGTTGTCCGACCTGGTCTCGGATTTCGTGGTGCTGTTTGCCAGCCACCATAGCAGCAAGGGCGCGGACGCCGATCACCACTATGGCCACCAGCGTTTCGAGACGGCCGCGTCGCTGGCGATCGGCGTGCTGCTGCTCGCGGTCGGCGCCGGCATGCTGTGGTCGGCCGTGCAAAAGCTCGAGCAACCGGAGTTGGTGCTGCCGGTCAAGCCCATCGCCCTGTGGGTGGCATTGGGCGCGCTGGCGGCAAAGGAGCTGTTGTTCCGCTACATGCTCGCCGTAGCCGAGCGCGTGCGCTCCAGCATGCTGGTTGCCAATGCGTGGCATGCGCGCTCGGATGCGGCTTCGTCGCTGGTGGTCGCGGTCGGCATTGGCGGCAATATGCTCGGCTACCACATGCTCGATCCCGTAGCGGCGCTGGTGGTTGGCCTGATGGTCACAAGGATGGGCTGGACGTTTTCCCGCGACGCGCTGCACGACCTGATGGATCGCGCCGTGGACGAGCAGACCGTCGAGGCGATCCGGCAGGCCATGGCTGCCACGCCAGGCGTGCAGGGCCTGCATGACCTGAAGACACGCAAGATGGGCGACTTCATCCTTGCGGATGTGCACCTTGAGATCGATGGCGCAATGACCGTGGAAGCCGGACACCGCGTTGCCGTGGAGGCGCGCCGGCGCGCGCTGGAAGTGCGCGGCGTGTTGAATGTGATGACCCATGTCGACCCGGTCCCGGTGGTGCCGCTGCCAGCCGCGGGGCCGGTCCGGCAGGGCGCGGCATGACTGGCCGCCGCGCCTCCGGTTCCAGGAAATGAAGACAAAGACCTGACCGCGAGAGGAAATAAAGATGGGGGACAAAAGACGGGCTGTTGCCTGTGCGGCGGAGTCTGGCAAAGCCGGAGCGCCTAGGCCTACAGCAAGGCTGCGTCGACCGCCAGTATCTTCGGCGCCATATCGATGAGGCGGTCGGCCTGGCGCCGGACCAGGGCGACGATCGAGCGCACCATGTCACGCTCTTCACCGACATACACCGGATCCTCCGCTTGCCCGGCGGCCTGCGCGGCAGCGGCGCGCGCCAGGCTTGTCATGGTCCGCACGGCGGTCGGCCTGCGGATGCCGATGCGTGACATGAAATCCGCGAAGGCATAGGGCGTGGCCTCCGCCATGTCGAACGCATCGCCGATCGCCATCGCAAGGTCATGCAGGAACTGATCGTACTGGACCACGGAGACCAGGTCGTAGAAGGGCGTGGGCGTCAGCCCGGCTCGCGTGCAGAAGAACGAGAAGTTCTTCCCGTGCGCGTCGCTGTTGCCGATCAGGAACTGGAAAATCGCCCATTGCAGCATGATGCGCTGGGCGACGGCCTGGTCGACCGTTTTCTCTCGCAATGAAAACAACCGTGCGAAGCTGACGCCGTCGCGGATCGCCGCAACGTCCCTGGCGGCGCCGAAATTCCGTTCGTATTTGTAGCTCACCGGAAGATCCAGCGCCTGGCATGCATCGACGATATGCAGGCGCCTGACGATGCCGCTTTCCTTCACGCGGTCAAAGCGCGTGACCAGCAGGACCGGGCTGGGGATGCGGAGTATCGACACAGGCGCCACGGGCAAGCCCAGGCGGCCGGCCAGCGTCATGCAGAAGTGTTCGTTTGCCACCATGCAGCTGGCCGAGTCATGGACCGGCTCGGGCTTGACGATGTGGGTGGACGCGACGCCGGCCCCGTCGGCCAGGTAGATGCGCTCCCCGTCCATGAAGACGGCCAGTTTGTCCTGGTAGCCGGCGATGGACAGGCGAACCCGGCCATCCCAGACGGTGAAAGGCACTTGCTCCCGGTCGCGGATGCGCTGGTTCAGTTCAGCGGCGGAGATCTCGCGCAGCTGTGGCGCTTGCGCTGGCGGCGGGGCGTCGGCATGAAAGCTGAGTGCCCCCGCAGTTTCCCCGCCAAGCTGGCGGATCAGGCCGTAGACGTTGTTCTTCGAGACTTGCCCGTAGACCGAGGCGATGTCCAGTGCCCGCCCTTCGGGAAGCAGGTTCTCAATAAAGCGCCTGAGACTTGCCGAACTGGCTGGCCTATCGAAGGGGATGGCTGGCGAGAGTGGGTAGCGATGCGCGGCCGAACGCCAGGCCTCGTCATAGGCAAACGAGAAACTGTCTTCCAGCGCGTCATACTGGACGGCTCCCACCAGCTCGGCACCATCGAAAACGCGGAGCGAGTGCGTTGCCATCAGGCACCCTCGAAAGCGCTGGCGGAAATCTCGATATCCGCGGTGGCCGCCTTCGGTCCCAGGATCATGCCAAGGCCCAGTCCGGAAAGGACGAGCAGGAGCTTGTCGGTCTGGACCGGGCGGCCATTTTCCAGCCGCGACAGAAGATTCGCCGATACGCCGCAAAAGCTCGCCGCGTCGTCGATCCTGAGCTTCTGCTTGAGCCGGCGATGACGGACGAGCGCGCCGAGTTCGCCAAGACTGGAGATTTGCGGCTGGGGAGGGGGCAGGGAGGTTGGCAGCTGGCGCGGCATAGGGTTTGAGACTTCCTGGCTTCTGGGGGATTGTTTCGTCTTACGGAAACAAGCGTCATGCGAAGTGAAACCGGGCTCATTGTTTCCGTATATGGAAACAATAGGATTGATGACGGCCAAAGTCAATATAGTTTCCGTTTAGCGAAACTATAGGTGATGATGGTGACAAGGCACGATAGTTTCCGCAAACGGAAACTATCGTGCCTGATGAGGCATGCGAGGCGGCTGAAACATGGTGGCCCTCCTGTCTCGCTTCGTATCGGTTGGCATCATTTCTCAATGCAGGTCGGGTGCCGCGCCCCGGCGAGCAGCGAGATCTATGCCCCTGAGAGGGATCGCCTGCGTCCCGGCGGCACTCGCATGCCGCGCCGCGAGTTCATATTCATGCAGGTCCGCGTCCGTCCACTTCTCGCCGTTCCAGGCCTGGAAACGCAGTTCGGCAAGCGGGATGGCCGACAACGTACCCAGCCAGTCCGTGGGGTTTGCCCCTGCGCGGATACCGTTGGCGACCATGACCATCGCCTCGGGCACGCCGATCCCCGCTACCCGCGTCACTGTAGGCCAGGGCAGCAGCCGGCCATCCGAGCCGGGCAGGCCAAACCGGTACAGACCGTGCGACGAACCGGCATCGTTCCTGGCACGGTGACAAAAAACGTCGCGGCGTTTCCATTCGATATTGGCTGCCGAGGGTTCCCACTGCTGTTGCCGCGAGAACCAAAGCACCTTGGCCGCGGCGGAGGCGAAGGGCTGCGCAGTCGGGATCAGTGCGCTGGACTGGGCAATCGTCGGCAAATGGGTCGCGGTGGTGTAGTGCCAGACGAAGTGGGTGTTCATGGTTGACTCCTGCTTGTTCACCTCCACAGTGGGCGTAAATACTTGTCATGACAAGCAAGTGCAATGGCGCATTGCTGTGCACGAAAGGGTGGGCGAGGGAAGCGTCTGCGGCATGCAAAGCCGGCAAAGGCAGGAAGGCGGCGGCTTGCCGGGCCAGCCTGCCAGGTGCCCTGTGTTATCCAGGCCGAAAAGTGCTGTAAAAGTAGAGGGCTTTACCTTGTCCGGTACTAGCTGGCGCAGGACGAGGGAACTCGGCCAGGGCCTGACCGGTCACATCCCCCATCATCACCGGAGTCAACGCCAAATGATCCTGTAAGCCCACTTCAAGACTGGTCGCGCCTGTCGAGCCCCTCGGGTTCCGGACGCGTTATCCGTATTGCCTGGAGCTTGCATGACTGACTTCACATCGATGCCGTTCGCGGTATTCTGCGCGCCGCCGTCCGGCGGTTTCCCTACTGGTTCCAATTCGAACTCCAATTCGAACTCATCCCCGGCGTTCTCGCTGTCGCTGCGCCATGTCACCGTGGCGCTGCCCGACGGGCGGGTTCTGCTGGACGACCTCAGCGACACCTTCCATGCCGGGCACATCGGCCTGGTGGGTCGCAACGGCACCGGCAAGAGCGTGCTGGCAAAAGTCATGGCGGGCCTTGTCGCGCCGGATGCCGGGCGCGTGGTCCGCAGCGGCACGGTGGCCTATGTGCCGCAAGACGGCAGACCGGCCGACGGCGCAACGCTGGCGGACGTGGCCGGCCTGACGCCGGCCTTCGACGCGCTCGCGCGGCTTGAGCGCGGCGAGGCAGGTGGGCCGGACTTCGATCTGCTGGAGGGACGCTGGGATCTGCGCGACAAGCTGCGGCTGGCCTGCGAGGCAGCCGGCCTGGGCCACCTGGAGCCGGAGCGGCCTGCCAGCAGCCTCAGCGGCGGCGAACTCACCCGCGTGGCGCTGGTTGGTGCTTTTCTTTCCGGTGCCGATGGCCTGGTGCTGGACGAGCCCAGCAACCACCTCGATCTTGTCGCCCGGCATTGGCTGCGCGAGCAGTTGCGGCAATGGCGCGGCGGCCTGGTAGTGGTCAGCCACGACCGCGAATTGCTGGAAGAGATGACGCACATCGCGGCGCTGACGCCAGAGGGCTTGCGGCACTACGGCGGCAACTACACGCTGTACGCGGCGCAACGGGATGCCGAAGCCGCCGCCGCGCAGGCCGCGCTTGACCATGCGCGCGCCAGCAGGAGCTTGGCCCTGCGCGACCAGCGGCGCCAGCACGATGCCCACCAGCGCCGCGCCGCCCGCAACGACCGCGTGGGCAAGACGGCTAACCTGCCCGGTATCTACCTCAGCCGGCTCAAGGATGGCGCGCAGGCATATTCCGGCCGCGAACAGCGGCGCCAGCAGGAAGCCCGCGCGGCGCTGGACGAAGCCGTCATGCAAGCCGCGCAGCGCACCGAACCGGGCCCGCCTGTGGCACTGATGCTGCCGGGCGCGGTGGTTGCCGCCGGCAAGCGCGTGGTGCACCTGGACAAAGCCGTCGCGCCGTTCCCGGCTGGCGCGCACCCGCTCAGCCTGACGCTGTCGGGGCCGGTGCGGGTAGCTGTCACCGGCCCGAATGGCAGCGGCAAGACGACGCTGCTGAACATGCTGGCCGGTATGTGCGGGCCCGTTTCCGGCAGTTGCACGACAGGTGTCCCCAGCGCCTGGCTCGACCAGCACGCGGCTTCGCTGCTGCCGCCTGGCCAGTCGGTGCTGGAGCGGCTGCGGGAGCTGGACAGTCCCTTGCCGGAGGGCGTGCTGCGCAGTCACCTGTCCTTGCTCGGCCTTGGCGCCGGGCTGGTGCGGCAACTCTCGGGTGCGTTGAGTGGCGGGGAACGCCTGAAGGCGGCGCTAGCGTGCGCGTTGTGGGCGGGGAGTCCGGCCCGGTTGCTACTGCTCGACGAGCCGACCAACCACCTCGACATCGATTCGGTGCGCGCGCTGGAACAGGCCTTGAGCGCCTATCCGGGCGCCATCCTGGTGGTGTCGCACGACCAGCGCTTTCTCGATGCGCTACGGCTGACACATCGGTTGGCCTGGCACGGCGGGGAGTGGCGGCTGGTGCCTTGCGGCTGAGGCGCCGGCGTCAGTTGCCCGCGTCGCCAGGGTGTTCGTCGACCGAGCGGACCGCCGCGCGCCGCAAGGCGTCGAGCGCGGCGCTCACGGCGGTGCGGCCGAAGCCATCGTCGCGCCAGTACATCGACACCGAGCCGAAGCCGGCAAGGCGCAAGGGCAGGATGCGCAGGGCGCCGAGCTGTTCCAGGCGGCGCGCGGTCCGGTGCGAGGCCACGCCGACCATATTGCTGTGGTTGAGCAAGGTCAGGTTGAGGATGACCGAGTTCGACTCCACGCAGTCGCCGGGCATGCTCTCGCCAGCCGCGTTCAGCGCCGATTCCAGCGTGTTGCGGATGGGCGTGCCGCGCGGCCAGACGATCCACCGGTAGGCACGCAGATCGCTCCAGGCGGGCTCGGCCAGTTCGAACAGCGGGTGGCGCGGGCGCGTCACGAAATGGATCGGCTCCATGTAAAGCGCCTCGGTGCGCATCTGCCCGTCTTGCAGTTCCGGGGCGGAGCGTCCCACCACGATGTCGGCCTCGCCCCGCGCCAGTTGCGCCATCAGCAGGTTCATCGTGCTTTCCACCAGCCGGACCTGGGCTTTCGGCAGGCGCTGCAGCAGGGAGGTGACGGCAAGCGGCACGGTATCGGCGGCAGAGGCGCCCGAGGTGCCGATCACGACCAGGCCGGCGCCGCCTTCGCGCATGGCCTGCATGTCGTCGCGGGCGCTATCCAGGTGCGCCTCGATGCGCCTGGCGTGCGCAATCATCGATTCGCCGTAGGGCGTCGGACGCAGCCCGCGTGCGTGGCGCTCGAACAGCGGCAGGCCGATATCGTCTTCGAGTTCCTTGAGCCATTTCGACAGGGCCGGCTGCGTGGTGCTGAGCGCCACGGCGGTCTGGCTCATATTGCCGGTCTGGGCCAGGCTGAGCAGCATTTGCAAGTTGCGCAACCGGAGGCGCTGGGTCCAATCCATCAGGGTATTCCCTTTGAGCTATATCCATATCGATATGGATAAGAGGAATTTGTTATTTTACAAGGTATATCTCCAGGCGTATAAATCTTCCATCGAAGCCCACAGCCCGCAGCCCGCCGTGGCTGCTCCCCGCCCCGCAGGGCGAAGGACCCGGAGACAAGCATGTCAGACGCAAGCAAGAACGCGGATCGCTCGGCGTACTACGGCCGCATCGGCCGCAACCATCTCGCCCCCCTGTGGGAATCGCTGCACGCGCTGGTGCCGCGCGAGCCGCGCCCGCAGGCGCAGCCGGCGATCTGGAAGTACGCCGAGATCCGTCCGCTGGTGATGCAGGCTGGCGAGGTCATCAGCGCGGAAGAGGCCGTGCGCCGCGTGCTGGTGCTGGAGAATCCCGGTCTGCCCGGCAAGTCGAGCATCACGTCCACCCTCTATGCCGGACTGCAACTGATCCTGCCCGGCGAGATCGCCCCCAGCCATCGCCACACGCAGTCCGCATTGCGCTTTATCGTGGAAGGCTGCGGCGCCTGGACCGCCGTCAACGGCGAGCGCACCACCATGCATCCAGGCGATTTCATCATCACGCCATCGTGGACGTGGCACGACCACGGCAACCCAGCCGTGGCCGACGGCGGCGAGCCGGTAGTCTGGCTCGACGGGCTGGATATCCCGCTGCTGCAGCACCTGGACGCCGGGTTTGCCGAAAACTATCCCGAAGCCTCGCAGCCGGTGCTGCGTCCCGAGGGCGACAGCTTTGCCCGCTTCGGCCACAACATGCTGCCGGTGCGCCACCGCGTCACCGATCCCACTTCGCCAATCTTCAGCTACCCGTACGCCCGCAGCCGCGAGGCACTGGACCAGCTCTACCGCAATGGCGAACTCGATGCCTGGGACGGCGTGAAGCTGCGCTACGTGAACCCGGCAACCGGCGGCTGGCCGATGCCGACCATGGCGACCTTCATGCAGTACCTGCCGGCCGGCTTCCAGGGCAAGACCTATCGCAGCACCGACGCCACCGTCTATTCGGTGGTGGAGGGGCGCGGCACCGTGCGCATCGGCGAAGCGCAGTTCCAGTTCGAGCCGCGCGACACCTTCGTGGTGCCGTCCTGGCAGCCCGTGCAACTGGCTTCGGTCGGGGACACGGTGCTGTTCAGCTATTCCGATCGTCCGGTGCTGTCCGCGCTCAACCTGCTGCGCGAAGAACGCACCTGATCTTTTTTGCCCGGGGGCGGAACGCGGCGCGTGCCCGCCCTGCAAGGCTTCATCCATTCTTTCCGTGTGAGGGTTTCCCATGTCTTTCGTTATTGCACCTCCCGCTACCGTGGCCATTCCGGTCGTGGGCAGCAGCGACCAGTTTCCCGTGCGCCGCGTCTACTGTGTGGGCCGCAACTACGCGGCGCATGCCCGCGAGATGGGCTTCGATCCCGATCGCGAGCCGCCGTTCTTCTTCTGCAAGCCTGCCGACGCGGTGATTCCGGTAGCTTATGGCGAGACCCTGACGCTGCCCTATCCGGCGCAGACCGCCAACTACCACTATGAAGCCGAACTGGTCGTCGCCATCGGCAAGGGCGGTTCGGATATTCCGCTGGAACAGGCGCTGGAACACGTGTGGGGCTATGCCGTGGGCCTGGACATGACCCGCCGCGACCTGCAGATGAAGATGCGCGAGATGGGCCGCCCCTGGGAAATCGGCAAGGCCTTCGACGCCTCGGCGCCGATCGGCCCGATCCATCCGGCCAGCGCCGCCGGGCATTTCGCGCAGGGCGCGATCTGGCTGACTGTCAATGGCGCCGACAAGCAGCGCAGCGACGTAACGCACCTGATCTGGTCGGTGGCCGAGACCGTTGCCGATCTGTCGAAGTACTTCCGCCTGGAACCGGGCGACCTGATCTACACCGGCACGCCCGAGGGAGTCGGGGCCGTCAAGCCGGGCGACCTGATGGTCGCCGGTGTGGAGCGCCTTGGCGAATTGTCGGTGCGGGTGGCCTGATTCATCTTTGCGAGGGCTGCGCCGTGCAGATCTATAGCTTCTTCAACAGTTCCACTTCGTACCGCGTGCGCATCGCGCTGGCCCTGAAGGGCCTGCCTTACGACTACCACCCGGTCAATATTCGCGTCGGCGAGCATCGCGCCGCGGACTACGTGGCCGCGATCAACCCGTCTGCCGTGGTGCCGGCGCTGGTCGACGGCGATTTCCACCTCGGCCAGTCGATGGCGATCATCGACTATCTCGATGCCCACCACCCGGAGCCGCGACTCATCCCGCGAGAGCCTGAACTGCGCGCCCGGGTGCTGGAACTGGCCAACGTGATCGCCTGCGACATCCATCCGGTGAACAACATGCGCATCCTGCGTTACCTGCAAGACACGCTCGGGGTATCGCCGGAGCAGAAAGACGCCTGGTACCGGCACTGGGTCGATGAAGGGCTGGGCGCGGTGGAGCGGCTGCTCGCGCAGCACGGGCGCGGCCCGTGGTGCTTCGGGGCGGCGCCCACGCTGGCCGACTGCTGCCTGGTGCCGCAGATCGCCAACGCGCAGCGCATGGGCTGCGATACCAGCGGCTTCGAGCGGGCCATGGCGGTGTACCGCCATGCCAGCGAGCACCGGGCCTTCCGGCAGGCAGAACCTCAGCGGCAGCCGGACTACACGGCGCGCTAACCGAATGGGGTGCCCCAGGGCGTTTTTGTCCCGACGCGCGCACCCAAGGAGACCATCATGAATACCATTCGCAGCACGGACCGCAAGGTGATCGTCGTGGGCGGCGGCATAGGCGGCCTGGCCGCCGCGCTGGCGCTGGCCCGGCAGGGCATCGGCGTCGAATTGCTGGAGCAGGCGGAGAAAATCGGCGAGATCGGCGCCGGCATCCAGCTCGGCGCCAACGCCTTTGCCGCGCTCGATGCGCTGGGCGTGGGCGAAGCCGCGCGCAAGCGCTCGGTCTTTACCGACTACCTGATGATGATGGACGCCATCGATGCCACCGAAGTGGCCAAGGTGGACGTGGGCGCGCGTTACCGCGAGCGCTTCGGCAATCCCTATGCCGTGATCCATCGCGCCGACATCCACCTGTCGATACTGGAAGCCGTGCAGGATCACCCGCTGATCCAGTTCCGCACCGCGACCACGGTGTGCGCGCTGGAGCAGGACGAGCGCGGCGTCACCGTGATCGACCAGCACGGCGAGCGGCACCAGGCCGACGCGGTGATTGGCTGCGACGGCGTGAAATCGGCGGTGCGCCAGGCTTTGCTGGGCGACGAGCCGCGCGTGACCGGGCACGTGGTGTACCGCGCCGTGGTCGACGTGGCCGACATGCCTGCCGACCTGCGGATCAACGCGCCGGTGGTATGGGCCGGCCCCAACTGCCATCTCGTGCATTACCCGCTACGCGGGGGCGAGCAGTACAACCTCGTGGTCACCTTCCATAGCCGCGAGCAGGAAGTGTGGGGCGTGCGCGATGGCAGCAAGGAAGAAGTGCTGTCGTACTTCGAAGGGATCCATGCCCGTCCGCACCAGATGCTGGACCGGCCGAGCTCTTGGCGGCGCTGGGCCACCGCGGACCGCGATCCGGTCGAGCGCTGGAGCTTTGGCCGCGCCACCATCCTGGGCGATGCCGCGCACCCGATGACGCAGTACCTCGCGCAGGGCGCCTGCCAGGCGCTGGAGGATGCCGTCACGCTGGGCGCGGCCATCGAGGCCAGCGACGGCGACTTCGAGGCGGCCTTCGCGCTGTACGAGAAGGTGCGCATCCCGCGCACGGCACGGGTGCTGTACTCCGCCCGCGAGATGGGCCGGCTCTACCACGCCAAGGGCGTGGAGCGGCTGGTTCGCAATTCGCTGTGGGTGGGACGGACGCAGGAGCAGTTCTACGACGCGCTGCAATGGCTGCACGGCTGGCGTGCCGAGGACTGCCTGCGAGGGGCGCGGTAGAGCCGGCTACGAAAGCCGGAGAAAGCCAGAGAAGGCCGGGAAGGCCACCAAGGGCGAGCCGACAGCAAATCGGCCGCCTCGAAAGACAATGAAGGAGACAGCCGTGCCCACCCAACCATCCATCGGTATCACCGAGTTCATCGACCGCCAGCCCTTGTCGGCGTTTCAGGTCGGCATCGTCGTACTCTGCTTCCTGATCGTCGCCATCGACGGCTTCGATACCGCCGCCATCGGCTTTATCGCGCCGGCGATCCGCGCCGAATGGCAGCTCACGCCCGGGCACCTCGCGCCGCTGTTTGGCGCCGGGCTGACCGGCCTGATGGCGGGCGCCTTCCTGTTCGGCCCGCTGGCCGACCGCTTCGGGCGCAAGACCATCCTTGTTTTCTGCGTGCTGTTCTTCGGCATCGCCAGCCTGGCTTCCGCCTTCTCCGGCTCGCTGTGGGGCCTGGTGGCGCTGCGCTTCCTGACCGGCCTCGGCCTTGGCGGCGCCATGCCCAACGCGATCACGCTGACCTCGGAGTATTGCCCGGCCAAGCGGCGCTCCTTCCTGGTGACGACCATGTTCTGCGGCTTCACCATCGGCTCGGCGCTGGGCGGCCTGGCCTCGGCGAGCCTGATCGAGGAACACGGCTGGCGCTCGGTGCTGCTGCTGGGCGGCGTGCTGCCCTTGTTGCTGTTGCCATTCCTGCTGTGGAAACTGCCCGAGTCGGTCCGGTACCTGGTGATGAGCGGCAAGCAGCCGGAGCGGGTTGCCGCTACGCTGCAACGGATCGCGCCGGGCGAGCCGATTGCGCCCGGCAGCATCGTGGTCACGGACAAGCGCATGCCCGGCTCGCCGGCCGCCCACCTGTTCAAGCCCGAGCTGGTGCGGGGCACCCTGCTGTTGTGGCTCACTTTCTTCATGAGCCTGCTGGTGATCTATCTGCTTTCCAGCTGGCTGCCCACGCTGCTGCGTACGACCGGCGTCTCGCTCAAGACCGCGGCGCTGGTCACCACGATGTTCCAGGTGGGCGGCACCCTCGGCGCCATCGTGCTGGGCTGGCTGATGGATCGCGCCAACCCGCACTACGTGCTGGCGGCAAGCTATACGCTGGCGGGCATCTTTGTGGCGGCCATTGGCAGCCTGACCGCCGCGCCCTGGCTGGCGGGCCTGGCGGTGTTCGCCGCCGGGTTCTGCGTTTCCGGTTCGCAGGTCGGTGCCAACGCGCTGTCCGCAGCCTACTATCCCACCGATTGCCGCGCCACCGGGGTGGCCTGGGCCAATGGGGTCGGCCGGATGGGCTCGGTGGTGGGATCGGTGGGTGGTGGCACCATGCTGTCGCTGGGCCTGACGATGCCGGCGCTGTTCCTCCTGGTGGGGATCCCGGCCGTGATCGCGGGCGCCACCATGCTCCGGTTCGGGCGCCATCGCGCGGGCCAGGCGCGGCACATGGCTGTGGCCGCCTGAGGGCTGAGCCGGGCGGGTAAGCTGGCTTATTCTTGAACTTTTAAATGATAATGCGTATCATTTGAGATTCTCGGATTAGTGACACGATCTGAGTCAGCAAATGGGTTCCCGGACACGTCTCGTGTCCGGTCTTTTTTGCGGGCCGCCTTGTGTAGCCTGGTAGGGCCGGCATAAGGTGCCCTTGCGCACGAACGCACGCCTCGCGCTACCCCGGTTGCGGTAGCATCTCCCCAGCCCAGGCGCGGTTGTCTCTCCAGCAGGCCGCCTCTGCCTCACGGCACTTTTTGTTTCCTTCGCGCCAAGCAGCCACTGATGCGCCAGGCGCGCATGGGGGAGCCAATGACGGCAGCCCGCAGGCCACCGCAAGACGCCGCATCGCGCGCTCATGCCGAGCCGGCACCCTTGCCGCCAGCTTACGGCGGCGACGGCACTGGCCGGCGCTGGGCCTGGCTGCCGGAGCAGGGCGGATGGCGGTACTACGCGCTGCTCGGCGCCGTCGGGGTTTTTGTGCTCGGCCCGCTCGGCGGGATTGCCGCGGCCTATATGAACTTCTCGCTCGGCTTCTTCGTGGGCGGGCAGGTCCTGGCGGGGATTCTCGGCTCCACGGTGACCTTTGGCTACGGCACCGAAGGGCGCCACGGGGCGAACTATATCCAGACCATTGCGTCGTCGGTGGCAGGCATGAGCGGCATGGCCGTTGTGATCCAGGCGATGACCTGGATGGGCATGCCCGAGCCGCCGCTGTGGCAACTGATGCTGTACATGCTTTGCGTCGGCATGTTCGGGGTGGGCGTGGGCATGCTGTACACCCCGATCCTGGTCGACCGCCTGCAACTCACCTTTCCGTCCGGCCTGGCGGTGGCCAATATCCTGCGCGCGTTGACCGATCCGGTGCTGCTCCGGCGGTCGTTGTCCCGCCTGGCCGGCGGCACGGTGCTGGGCATTGTCGGCGGTATCGGCGCGGTCCGGATCGATCGGCTTGCCGCCATCGACCTGTCGGCGTCCACCTTCGGCGCCGGCATGATCGTCGGCGCGCGCATCGGCCTTGCCGCGCTGGTGGCCGGGCTGGCGGGCTGGGCGCTGATTCCGTTCTTCGTCTCGATCGGCTGGCTGGCGCCAGGCGAGCCGTTTCGCAAGATTACCTTCCTGATCGCGCTCGGGATGATCATGGGCGCGGCGCTGGTCGATATCGCGCTGATCCTGTTCAAGGCGTACCGGCAGCACCGGCGCCTGCGTGGCAGCGGCATGCCCGGGCCGGCAGGGCCATCGCGGGGCAGCCAGTGGCGGCTGGCGGCGTGGGTGCTGTTCTGGGGCGCCGCCATCGTGGCGGTTGGTGCGGGGCTGCTCCACCAGCCCGCGGGCTATCTGGTGCTGGCGGTGCTGCTGGTGTTTGTGTTCGCGATGGTGAATGGCATCTCGGTCGGCATGGTCGATCAGAACCCGATTTCCTCGGCCTTCGTGCTTTCCGTGATCCTGATGGCCGCGTTTGGCTTGCGCGACCCGCACGTGGGGCTGATCGCGGCGACGGTGTTGCTGGTATCGACCAGCGAGGCGTGCGATATGCAGCAGGACCGCTCCACCGGCTGGCGGCTCGGAACCAATCGCACCTTGCAGTTTCGCTTCCAGGTGGCGGGGATTGTCGCTGGCGCGGTGCTGGCGGTGCTGTTCGCCAGGCTGTTCATGGGTGCCTATCCCGAGCTGGCGCTGGACCAGACCGCGCTTGCCGCCAGCGATCAGCCGCATCGCTGGGCATCGGCCATGACGTACAAGATCGTAGGCGCCTTGCGTGGCCTGACCGATGACCTGCCGCACCAGCGCACGGCGGTGGCACTCGGCATCGCCCTGGGCTTTGCCACGGCGCTGCTGCGCTTGCTGGTCAGATCGGGGGCGCGCTATCAGCGCTTCATCCAGGCCGGCAGGGTTGGACGCATTGCGGACTTCCTGCTCGATACCGTGGTGTTGCCGTCGCCCTATGCGTCCTCCTTTGGCGGATTCGTCAACCTCCCCACCTCCGCGTGGTTCGCGTTGGGCGGGGTAGTGGCCAGCGTGCTCAATAGCCTGCCGGGGTCGAAGGGCACGCCTGACCCCTTGCCCGAGGACATGAGCACGACGTCGCTGGTGGGCGGCGGGCTGATCGCGGGCGATGCGCTGGCGGCGGTGGGGCTCGGCATAGCGGGCCTGGTTTTTACGGCCATGGGCTAGCCCGCTTTGACTTGTGCATTCAACCCTCGTTTTCCTATTTGAGTTCCGGCGGGGCCGGCCAATGTGATCGGGACGGCAGGAAGACACGGGCGTTATTGTAAGAAGGGTGATTCATTGCGCCCATGCGCGATCAGGACTACCGTCGCCCGGCAGCACCTTGCGGACAGGCCGCGAAACGTGGCCACGCTCAGGTAGCGCGCCGTTTTGAATATTTTTGAGACAGATCTGAATTCTTTGTGCCTGCCAGCCGCGCGCGGGCGAGGGCGGGCGGTTGTAGCGCAAAATGATTGCCGGCGGCGCGAGCGCCAGCCGGCTGGCGCCGGACGACCGGTTCGCATGCGCGGATCGTGGCCGCGTGCATTGGATGAGAGGTGATAGCACGATGAATCGACATTGGGTCACTGGCGACCCCGCGCATGAGATCATGCGGCTGGCGGCCGAACTGGATGCCGACGCGATCGTGGTGGGCTCCAAGCGGCGCGGTGCGCTGGCCAATGCCATTCTCGGTTCCGTCGCGACGACGATCCTCGGCAAATCGCAAGTGCCGGTGGTTGTCGTCAGCCGGGGCGAGGCAACGACCGGTACCTGAAGCGCTTTCCCGTTCAACAGCCCGCACCCCACCGGTGCCGGCCACACAGGAGGGAGTGATGACCATGGTGGTGCTCGCCGCGAACAGCTTGTCCAGCCGCATCGCTGGCCCGGCGCCCGGAGGTGGCCGATGTTGATGGTCTGGCTGATTGCGCTCCCGCTTTTCGCCGCGGTGCTGATGCCGCTGGCCCGGCGTCTGGCCCGTGGCCTGGCCGCGCCCATCGTGGTGGCCACGCCGCTAGCGGGCCTGGGCCTGCTGCTCAGCGCGCGGGGCCGGGTGGCCGATGGCGGCGCCATCGTCTGGCGGCAGCCCTGGATCGAGGATATCGGGCTGAGCCTGAGCCTGCGGCTGGACGGACTGGCGTATGTGTTCGTGCTGCTGGTGCTGGGCATCGGGCTGCTGGTCATTCTCTATGCGCGCTATTACCTGCCGCGCAGCGAATCCACCGTACGTTTTTTCTCCCTGTTGCTGCTGTTCATGGCGGCGATGCTCGGTGTCGTGCTGTCCGGCAACCTGCTGCTGCTGGCGGTGTTCTGGGAGATGACCAGCATCGTGTCGTTCCTGCTGATCGGCTTCTGGTCCTATCGCTCGGACGCGCGCAAGGGCGCTCGCATGGCCCTGACGGTGACCGGCGGGGGCGGGCTGGCCTTGCTGGCCGGCGTGCTGCTGCTCGGCCACATTTGCGGCAGCATGGAATTGTCCGATGTGCTGGCGCAGGCAGGCACGGTGCAACGGCACCCGCTCTATCCGCTGATGCTGTCGCTGATCCTGCTGGCGGCGTTCACCAAGTCCGCGCAGTTTCCTTTCAGTTTCTGGCTGCCGCACGCCATGGCGGCACCCACGCCGGTCTCGGCGTATCTGCATTCCGCCACCATGGTCAAGGCTGGCGTCTTCCTGCTGGCCCGGCTTTATCCGGTGCTGGATGGCACCAACTGGTGGTTCTACATGGTCAGCCTCACCGGCCTGGCCACGCTGGTGGTTGGCGCCGGCATGGCATTGTTGCAGCGCGACCTGAAGGGCTTGCTGGCGTATTCCACCATCAGCCATCTCGGCCTGATCACGCTGCTGTTCGGGCTGGACACGCAACTGAGCACGGTGGCTGCGCTGTTCCACATCCTCAACCATGCCGTGTTCAAGGCGTCGCTCTTCATGGCGGCGGGCATCATCGACCATGAGACCGGCACGCGCGACCTGCAACGGCTGCGGGGCTTGCGCAGCTACATGCCGCATACCGCGCTGCTGGCCATCGTGGCCTCGTTGTCGATGGCGGGCGTGCCGCTGTTCAACGGCTTCCTGAGCAAGGAGATGTTCTTTGGCGAGACCCTGGCGCAAGGCCTGCTCGGTGAGTTCAACTGGATCATCCCGGCGGCGGCGACCTTCGCAGGGGCACTGACGGTGGCGTACTCGCTGCGTTTTATCTACGGCGTGTTCTTCGACGGCAAGCCGGTCGACCTGCCGAACTACCCGCCGCACGAGCCACCCCGTTCCATGAGGATCCCGGTGGAGGTGCTGGTTGCCATCTGCCTCGTGGTCGGGCTGTTCCCCGCGTACACGGTGGGGCCCTTGCTGGCCTCCGCGGCCCTGGCCACGCTGGGCGGGCCGTTGCCGGAGTACAGCCTGAGCCTGTGGCATGGCGTCAACCTGCCTTTGTTGATGAGCCTGATCTCGATGGTCTGCGGTTCGGTGTTTTTCTTCTTCCGGCGTGATGCCTTCCATCGCCATCACGCACGCATGCTCCACCTGAACGCCCGCGATGCCTTCGAGGCGGCCATCGGCTGGCTGGAGCGGCTGGCCGGCCGCATGACCGGGGCGTTCGAGAACGGCTCGCTGCAAGGCTACCTGGCGTGGATGGTGGCCGCCATGCTGCTGATTCCGGCCACTTTCCTGGCGGATCTGGACACGCTGGCCGGCCCGGTGCCCCCCGGCCCGCTCGACGCGATGACCGTGACAGGCATGGCGCTGCTGGGGCTCACGGCGATCGGCGTGGTGCTCGCTCACAGGCAACGGCTGAGCGCGCTGATCCTGCTGGGCGCGTGCGGGCTGCTGGTGGCGCTGGCGTTTACGTGGTTTTCGGCTCCCGACCTGGCGCTGACGCAGGTTTCGGTCGAAGTCGTCACAATCCTGCTGCTGGTGCTGGCCTTGTTCTTTCTTCCCATCGACCGGCCGGACGCCTCGCCGGTGTCCCGGCGTGTCCGCGATGCCTGCCTTGCCCTGGGCAGCGGCGGCTTGCTAGCCGTCCTGGCATATGCCGTGATGACCCGGCCCTATGATTCGATTTCCGCCTTTTTCCTGGCCAACAGCGTTGAAGGTGGCGGTGGCCACAATGTGGTCAATGTGATCCTGGTGGATTTCCGCGGCTTCGATACGCTGGGCGAGATCTGCGTGCTGCTGGTCGCCGGCCTTGCGGTACAGGCCTTGCTCAAGGGCATGCGCCTGGCGGCGCCGCAGGCGGGGCCCAACGGGCTGCCGTGGTCGAGCCAGAGCCACCCGTTGCTGCTGGCCATCCTGGCCCGGCTGATGCTGCCGCTGACCATGCTGGTCGCGGTCTTCATGCTGCTGCGCGGGCACAACCTGCCGGGCGGAGGCTTTATCGCCGCGCTGATCACGGCGGTGGTCTTGCTGCTGCAGTATGTGGCCAGTGGCGTGCTGTGGACCGAGGCGCGCATCGCGCTGAATTACCGCGCGCTGGCGGGCAGCGGCATCCTGGTGGCCGGGCTGACCGGGCTGGGTAGCTGGGCGTTCGGCTTCCCGTTCCTGACAACGGCCTTCGGGCACTTCCACTTGCCGGTGCTGGGCGAAATCGAACTGGCCACCGCCATGCTGTTCGACCTCGGCGTCTATTTCACGGTGGTGGGCACGACCTTGCTGATCGTGTCGCACCTCGGCGTGCGCGACAAGCGCATCCACGCGCGGGAGGGTGCCTGATGGAAGCCGTCTACGCCGGCACGGTCGGCATCCTGATGGCCTGCGGCATCTACCTGCTGCTGCGCGCGCGCACATTCCCG
This sequence comes from Cupriavidus sp. 05L310, assembly GCF_056398185.1. NCBI lineage: Bacteria > Pseudomonadati > Pseudomonadota > Betaproteobacteria > Burkholderiales > Burkholderiaceae > Cupriavidus > Cupriavidus sp. 05L310. The sequence goes on along the minus strand of NZ_JBFTOX010000029.1, from coordinate 46,041 downwards.
GTGGTGCTGGGACTGGCGCTGATCTCGTACGCAGTGAGCCTGTTCCTGCTGGGCATGGGCCGCCTGTCCAGCGGCCGCCCGCCGGTCATCGCCAGCGGGGCGCGGTATGCCGACCCGCTGCCGCAGGCACTGGTGCTGACGGCCATTGTCATCGGTTTTGCCATGACCGCATTCGCGGTGGTGCTGGCGCTGCGCTCGCTTGGCATCACAGGCAGTGACCATGTGGATGGCAAGGAAGCGGGCCAAGAGGAGGCCGGCGGCGCTGGCAGGAACGAGGCGGACGGCCCATGACCCATAGCCTGCCTTTTTCGATCCTCCTGCCCATCCTGCTGCCGATGTTCGCCGGCGGTTTACTGGTGGCGATGCCGCTGCGCTGGCTCCGGGTCCAGCGCACGCTGAGTACGGCCGCCGCGCTGCTGCTGTTGCCGGTGGCTGCCTGCATGGTCCTGGAGGCAGCCACCGGCGCCATCCCGGTCTATCACGTCGGCAACTGGCCGGCGCCGTTCGGCATCGTGCTCCAGCTCGACCGGCTTGGCGCGCTGATGCTGCTGCTGACCGCCGTGCTGGGCGCGGCTGCCGTGGTGGCCGCGGGCAGGGGAGACGCGCGGATGGGGCGGCATTTCCACGCCCTGTTCCAGTTCCAGTTGATGGGCCTCAATGGCGCCTTCCTGGCGGGCGACCTCTTCAACCTCTTTGTCTTCTTCGAGATCCTGCTGATCGCCTCCTATGCCTTGCTGGTGCATGGCGGCGGGCGCGCGCGGATCGGCGCCGGGATGCACTACGTCTTGCTGAACCTGGCGGGCTCGGCCTTTTTCCTGATCGCCATCGGCGTGCTGTACGGGCTGAGCGGCACCCTGAACATGGCGCACATGGGCCTCCGGCTGGCCGGGTTGCCGCCTGCCGACGTGCCGCTGGCCACGGCCGCGGGGGCCATGCTGATGCTTGTCTTCGGGCTCAAGGCGGCGCTGTTCCCCATGCTCTTCTGGTTGCCCAAGGCCTACGCCAGCGCTACGGGCTCGGCCGCCGCGCTATTCGCCATCATGACGAAGGTGGGCATCTACGCCATCCTGCGTTGCGCCGCGCTGATCTTCGGCGCGCCCGGCGGCATGCTGGCGGCGTTCCTGCATGACTGGGTCTGGTGGATGGCGCTCGCCACCATGGGGTTTGGCGCGCTCGGGGCGCTTGCCGCCCCCAACCTGAAGACGCTGACCTGCTACCTCGTGCTGGCATCGGTCGGGCTGCTGGCGGCCAGCGTATCGATGCAGACCGGACAAAGCTGGGCGGGGGCGCTGTATTACCTGCTCAGTACCACGTTGTGCACGGCGGCACTGTTCCTGCTGGCGGATGCGCTTGAGCCGGCGCCGCCGGCGGGCTCGGTGGGGCAGCCTGTCCCGGTTGTCCACGGCTCGCGGCTGGCGGGCGCGCTGTTCCTGGTTGCGGCGCTGGCGGCGATCGGCCTGCCGCCGCTGTCGGGTTTCATCGGCAAGGTCATGGTGATGCGCAGCGCGCCGTTGCCGGCCGCGGCCGTGTTGTGGCCGGGCGTCCTGCTATCCAGCCTGGCGCTGCTGATTGCCGTGAGCCGCACCGGCACGCGCCTGCTCTGGCGCCTGCCCCAGGAACACGATCCCGAGCGCCACGGTGCTTACCATCGGGTCGCGCCGGATGGCTGGAAGCTGGGTTGTTGCGCCTTCCTGCTGGCCTGCAGCGTCGCGCTGGTCCTGTTCGCGCAGCCGCTGAGCCAGTACCTGGCGGACACCGCCGCCCAATTGTTCGACCGCGCGGCCTACTTGCGCGCGGTGCTGCCGGCCGCGGGGAGCTAAGGTCATGGTCAAACGCTTGTTTCCGCATCCATGGCTCAGCCTGGCGCTTCTGGCGACATGGCTGTTGCTGGTAAACAGGGTGTCGCCTGCCGACTGGGCGCTGGGCGCACTTCTCGGCTGGGCGATCTCGCTCCTGATCGGCAAGGGACTCTGGCTGCGTCCGATGCGCGTGGGCCGGCCCGATCTGATGCTGCGCCTGGCGGCGCACGTGCTGATCGACATCGTGGTGGCCAATGTGGAGGTGGCCTTGCTGGTGCTGGGGCCGGTGTCGCGGATGCGCCCGGCTTTTATCCAGGTGCCGATCGATGTCGAGCATGAACTGGCGCTGTCCGCGCTGATCAGCATCGTGTCGCTCAGCCCGGGCACCTTATGCGCCGAACTCAGCGATGACCGCCGCCGGCTGCTGGTCCACGTACTCGATCTGGACAATGAAGCCAAGCTGATCGCGCTGGTCAAGTCGCGCTATGAGGCGCCGCTACGGGAGATATTTGAATGCTTGCCGTCGTAATACCGCTCTCGCTGGGAATCCTCGGGGTCGCCTTCCTGCTCGCCTTTATCCGCCTGGTGCGCGGGCCGGGCCTGCCCGACCGCATCGTCGCGCTCGACACGCTCAATATCAATGCCATCGCGCTGATCGTGGTATTCGGCATCTGGCTGCGCTCGGAATTGTTCTTCGAGGTTGCCTTGCTGATCGCGGTCATGGGCTTTATCGGCACCGTCGCCCTGACCAAGTACCTGCAGCGCGGCGACATCATCGAACTCAAGTGACCGGACGGATCGGACTGGTCCGCTAACCATGACGGGAGGCCCAATGGACAATATGAGCCCAATCGCGGAATTCGCCACCTGCGTGCTGCTGCTGATCGGCAGCGTGTTTACGCTCGTCGGCGCCATCGGGCTGCTCCGGCTGCCGGACTTTTTCATGCGCCTGCACGGGCCGACCAAATCCACCACGCTGGGTGTCGGTGGCGTCGTGGTGGCTTCGGTCGTGTTTTTCAGCAACCAGGGCAACGGCCTGAGCCTGCATGAACTGCTGATCACCGCCTTCCTGTTCCTGACCGCGCCAATCAGCGCCCATATGCTGGCCAAGGCGGCGATGCAGCAGCGCCTGCCCGTCGACCCGCGCACACGGGGGCGCACATGGGAGGCGGAGGACCGGGAGCGCAGCGAGCCGCGCGGGCAGGCCGCGGATCCATCATCGGCGGGGAAGGTTCCCGAGAGCTGACGGCGCCGGCATGGCGTCCAGTCTTCAGCCCTGCTCCCACGCGCTGCACCAGCCGGCGGCGGCTACCTGCTTGTCGCCGAACAGCACGCAGCTGCCCGTCGACGGACTGGCGCCTTCCTGGAACAGCTGGCAGTTGGCGCAGGTCTGGCTGGCCGCATGCCTGGGGAATTTCGCCTGATCCACCTTGCGGGTGTCCGCCTTGTAGTCCAGCTTGACGGCCTGCGGATCCTTCTCGTCGAGCGTGGCCGCGCCGGCGCCGGACGGCGCCGCAACGGCCGCGAGGCTTGTGGCCACGGCTATCGGCAGTGTCTTCAGGAATTGACGGCGGGTCGACATGCGGCTTCCTTTTTCTGTGGGGATTGAAGACTGCCGGACTCGACGACATCACCGGTAGCGGACCGCGCGCGGCGCCTGGCTGACTGGTGTGAAGGCCGATATTCTGTGGGGGAGTTCCGGCGTGCGGCTGGTGTGGATTGTGGCACAGCGGCCGTCGCCTGGCGCGGCATGTGCGGTTTGCCGCCACCGGATTCTCCGCGGAATGGACAAGCCAGGGTGAATCGGGATAATCGTGGCTCCGCTGGCTGGCCTATGGCAAACTCGGCGCTGCCTTTTTTGCCGCAGGCGGGTTCACCGCCGCCACGCCAACCACACGCCATCCACCACTACGCCCATGACCGCTCGCACCAACACCGATACCCTCCGCCAGGCGCTGCAGGAACCGCTAGCGTTGCAACTGTCGCCCTTGATGGGCCCGGACTTCGCCGGGACGGCCGAGGGCGAGCGTTTTGCCATCTATACCGAACCGCCGGAAGCGCCCGGACGCGACGAAGTGCTGGCAACCCTGCGTGCCCAGCTTGAAGCGGAAGCCGGCGTACCGTTGCCCGGCGGCGACGCGCCTGTATCCGGCGAAGTCCTTGACAGCGAGGACTGGGAGCCCGGCCAGGCCTTCGAGATGGACATGGATAGCGACGAGGTCTGCGGCCAGGTCCTCTTCTACCGGCTGATCCTCGCGCGGGACCTGCATCCGGTCGGCTATTGCGCATTCGAAATCAATGCCGACGAAACCGGTGTGATCTTCGTGACCCTGGTCGAGTCGTGGGTTCGGCCGCAATACCGGCAGCTCGGGCTGGAGAGCGGCTTCGTGCTGCAGATGGGCAATGCCGTCTACAACCTGCTGGCTGACCTGGACGCGCGGCTGCAGGCCGCGGGCGAGCGCAGCGCGTCGTTCGAAGTGTTGCTGGGGCTTGAGCAGGCGTCCGTGGCAGGCACGGCGCTGTTGCGGTCGCTGGCCAACACGCTGCAAGGCTGGACCGATCCCTCCGCCGCGCGTGGCGCCGCCGGGCGCGAGCCGTTGGGCATTACCAGCGTCCGCGTTTCGGTGCTTCCCGCCAGTTCAGCGGATTGAGGAAGGGGGAGGCAACGCTCGTTGCCTCCGCTGCTTTGCCGCGTTCCGGAAAAGCGGGCGATGAAGTGAACGATCTCCGGCGCCAGGCCGCGTTGATCGTCATTACTGATCGTCACAACGCCGGCCGACGGCTGGCCCACTCGCGCACCGCCTGCGCAAACAGCCTCAGCGCGGTAGGCGGGTGCCGGTTAGCCGGGTAATAGAGGCACAAGCCGGGAAAGGAAGGGCTCCATCCCGGCAGCAGGTGGATCAGCCGGCCCGAGGCCAGGTGCTCCGCAACCTGATCTTCCGGGACCCAGGCGATGCCGATACCTGCCAGCGCTGCTTCGACCATCAGATTCAGGTTGCCAAGCGTCAGCGGCCCGTCGACATCGATGCTGGCGCTTTTGCCGCGATGCTCGAGATCCCAGCGGTAGAGCGCGCCACTCTCGAACCGGAAGCGGACGCATCGGTGCTGCCCCAGGTCGTGTGGCGCTTTCGGCGGCTCATGACGCGAGAGGTATTCCGGGGATGCCACTGCTGCGAACCGCATGTCAGGTCCGAAGCGGACGGCGATCATATCGCGCGGCACATCGTCCAGAACCCGTATGCCGGCGTCGAAACCGTCGGCCACGATATCCACGAGTCGTGTGTCCACGATGAACTCGACGTGTATGCCGGGGTAAGCCGCCAGGAAGTCCGGCAGCACATGGCGCACAAGCGGCCTTGCCGCGGACTCGGATGCGCTGATACGGATCGAGCCCGACGGCCGGTCGCTTGCTGACGCGACTTCGTTTACCGCATCCTCGATGTCGGCGATAGCCGGCCTGACGCGCCGCAGAAGCTGTTCACCCGCTTCGGTCAGCGCGACCGACCGAGTCGTCCGGTTAAACAATCGCACATCCAGCTTCGCTTCGAGATTCCGCATTGCGTGACTTAGCGCCGACGGCGAAACGCCCAGCGTGCGCGCGGCCGCGCGAAAGCTTCGCTGCTCGGCAATGGTCATGAAAGCAGTCAGTTCGGACAGGCCAGCGCGCATCATTGATGAATTTCTCTCAACTCCCTGTGAAATGGTAAGCGGATTGTTGAATGAAGTACAGCAACCTAGAATCCACCACAGCAATCCACCACAGCAAATAGCGACTGACACGTGTCGGGCGTTGCCCGCGCAGCTACGGCCTCCCTGCAAAGGCCGTGACAGTAGCGCCCGATCAACGGCAACGATCCGCTGCGACATTTGGAAAAGAGAAATTATGCAAAAGCGCACACTTGGTAACAGCGGTCTTGATGTTTCGGAACTCGGCCTTGGCTGCATGGGCTTGAGCTTCGGATACGGCCCGGCCACTGAAAAGTCCGAAGGCATCAAGTTGATCCGGGCCGCATTCGAGCAAGGCATCACATTCTTTGACACGGCCGAGGCCTATGGCCCGTTCGTCAACGAGGAACTGGTCGGCGAGGCCTTGGCGCCATTTCGCGACCAGGTGGCGATCGCCACCAAATTCGGCTTCAAGGACGGCGATTCGACAAAGGGCCTCGACAGCCGGCCCGAGCGTATCCGCGCCGTCGCGGAGGCATCGCTGAAGCGTCTGAAGACGGATCGCATCGACCTGTTCTACCAGCATCGTGTCGACCCGGCCGTGCCGGTCGAGGACGTGGCGGGCACCGTCGGGGAGCTGATCCGGGAGGGCAAGGTCAAGCACTTCGGCATGTGCGAGGCTGGCGCGCAGTCGATCCGCCGGGCGCACGCCGTGCAGCCGGTGGCGGCGCTGCAGAGCGAGTATTCGCTGTGGTGGCGCGAGCCGGAGGAGAAGGTGCTGCCGACCCTCGAGGAGCTCGGCATCGGCTTTGTGCCGTTCAGCCCGCTAGGCAAGGGCTTCCTGACAGGGGCCATCGACGCGGGCACCACGTTCGACAAGACTGACTTCCGCAACGTTGTGCCACGCTTCTCCGAGGAAAACCGCAAGGCCAATGCGGGCCTCGTCGAGGTACTTGGCCGGATTGCGGACGGCAAGGGCGCCACGCGGGCACAGATTGCGATCGCCTGGCTGCTGGCGCAAAAGCCGTGGATCGCACCGATTCCGGGTACCACGAAGCTGCACCGGCTGAATGAGAACGTCCGCGCGGCCGCCGTCGAACTGTCGGCCGAGGATTTGTCCGTCATCGAGGCGGCACTGCAACGGATCACCGTCGCGGGTGATCGTTACCCGGCCCATCTCCAGCAGCGAGTCGATCGCTGACTTGCCTGTGGCGGCAACGCGCCGGTGTCCGGCCTTCCGGGTACCGGCGCGTTTGCCGTGCGCAGCAGGATATCGAACCATGTCACTGACGCCGGCACGCCTTTCGCGTACATCACCTGCCACCACGTATCGCCGCAGGCCTACGGCGTGCTGTTTGGTGCGGGCATCGCCGGCATCATGATCACCACCTGGTCAATTCAAGGCTGGTGACCCGGCTTGGCAGCGATCGCCTGATGCGGGCCGGTACCATCGGCGCGGCAATCGCGGGCATTCTGCTGGCAGTCGCCGCCCGGACTGGCTGGGGCGGGCTGGCGGGTCTGGTGATACCGCTTTTCCTGCTCGTCTCCGCAACCGGCCTTATCGTCGCCAATTCGATTGCCGGTGCGCTCAGCACGTTTCCCGGACGCGCCGGTGCCGTGTCGGCGCTGACCGGCGCCATCCAGTACGGCGCCGGCATCGTCGGCTCGGCTCTGGTCGGCGTCGGCACGGACGGTACACCCTGGCGGATGGGTGTCGTCATCGCCCTCCTGAGCATCGGCAGTCTGCTCTGCGCGCTGTTTCTCGTGCAATCTCCCGCCGTTGCGCCCAGCGTTATCAGGCCGGCTCGGGTTTCAACAGATTAGTGAAGCGGCCCGGACTCGCCCGGAGCGGTGTCTTCCTTGTCTGGGCGAGTCTGGCGGAACGCCTTATGGCCTTATGGCCTTATGACTTGCTCGTATGGCTCGGCTTGCCCTTTTGCCTCGTGGCGGCCATCTCGTGCAGCTCGGCTTCGCTCATCGACCTGAACATGGATTTCGAGGCGCCTTTCAGGCTACTTGCCTTCCGGTCGCCGCGCTTCGCGGAAAGCGCCGCGCCAGCGGCCATTTGTTGTGCCTTTGACTTCGCGTGCATGGAGATCCTCCTTCGCGTATGCAATGCGTGACCAAAGCCGCCACCGGATGGCGGCGGGGTATGCGCTTGGAGCAAAGCACGTGCCCGCGCAACGCCACGCTTGCCTGCCGGCGGGATACGCCTCCTCGTGGGTTGGGCCGCTCGGGTTTGGCGCCGCTGCCGCGTGGCAGTGGCGGCGAATAGTGCAACGCCGGTAGGAAAGTCTTCACGACGCGGCGCTCAGCCGTGCACCGAACGAGGATCATGGCCAAAGCTGTTGCGCGCACGGATCTGTCCGTCCAGGCCGTGAATCAGAAGTTCGACGTGCTCGCGCTGGGCGTCCCGGGTACCGGCTTCCACGGCGTCTTCCTGGGACGTGTGATGCGAGTTGGCATACCTCGCCCCCTCCTGGATCACGTCCCAGCCGGTTCCGTGCGGCAAAACGTGGATATTCCTGGCTGTCATGGCGATCTCCTGTTTGGGACGTGTTTGGACGTGTGAATATTTCCATTCTGGACCCGCCGTGACGCATGACCATCGGGGAGTGTCTGACAAAGGCGCAACGGGGAGACGGCGCCGTTTCAGTGCAGGTGTGGCGGTAGCGCTTTACTCGTCAGGACATCGCCGCAAGAAATATGCCGTGCTTTCCGGCGCGCCTACGCGTTAGCCGTGGGCGGGTCGCCGACGGGATCCGGATGGATCCGCATGATGGCGTCGCGCTTTTCCAGCAGGTGCCGCTTGAGAATCGAGCCGAGCAGCTTGCCGTCGCGCGCTTCCAGTGCCTTGATCATGTCTTCGTGATCGTGCACGGCGCGGTCCCACTTGTCGGTCTCGTGATTCGAGCGGAAACGCAGCGCCTTCAGGCGCCGGTTGATGCTCTGGTAGGTCTGGCGCAGCGTGGCATTGCGCGCCGCTTCGTTGATCCGGTCGTGGATTTCCTGGTTGCGGCTGTAGTAGCCCGGCAGGTCGTTCTGCACGCGGCAGGCCAGCATCGAATAATGCAGCGCCTTGATCTCCGCCAGCTCGGCCGGCGTGATGCGCTCGCATGCCAGCTCGCCCGAAAAAGCTTCGAGGCCGCTCATCAGCTCGAAGGTTTCCCACACTTCCGATTCCGTCATGCGCGAGACGCTGGCGCCTCGGTTGGGAGAAATCTCGATCAGGCCTTCCGCCGCCAGCACCTTGAACGCCTCGCGCAGCGGCGTGCGCGAGATCCCGAGGGTTTCGCACAATTCGCGTTCATTGAGCTTCATGCCTGGCGATAGCACGCCTTCCACGATGAATTTGCGCAGGTGCTCGACTACTGTGTCGTGAAGCCGTTGCCGTTCAACCTTGGGGAGGACCGGCGCAGGGCGGGAGAGGTCGCCGCCAACTGGATTCTGCATACAAAGTCCTTATCTTTGCGTTTTCCGCATTTTACTGCATCTCTCACCAGACGCGCAGCGTCGGGGTAAACACCCAGTGTTTACAGTCATTCAGCGCTTGGAAGGCGGTCCTTTCGTCTGCTAAAGTATTTTGAATGCAAAATTCATAATCCACAAAGGAGGGACCAATCCATGATCAAACTCGACTTCCACCCCGCTGGCCGCCACTTCCTTCAGATCCCCGGTCCGAGCCCCGTGCCCGACCGCATCCTGCGTGCGATGAGCTATCCGACCATCGACCACCGCGGTCCGGAGTTTGGCGCGCTGGGCCGCAAGGTCCTGGCCGATATCAAGAAGATCTTCAAGACCGCGCAGCCGGTGATCATCTATCCGGCCTCCGGGACGGGTGCCTGGGAAGCCGCGCTGACCAATACGCTGAGCCCCGGCGACAACGTGCTGATGTTCGAGACGGGTCACTTCGCCACGCTGTGGAAGAAAATGGCGGAGGCACTGGGACTGAAGCCGGAATTCCTGGGCCTGCCGGGCATCGAGGGCTGGCGCCGCGGCGTGCAGCCGGACATGATCGAAGCCCGCCTGCGTGCCGACAGCGCGCACGCCATCAAGGCCGTATGCGTGGTGCACAACGAGACTTCGACCGGCGTTACCTCGAATATTGCCGCCGTGCGCCGCGCTATCGACGCGGCCGGCCACCCGGCGCTGCTGTTGGTGGACACCATCTCCGGCCTGGCCTCGGCGGACTACCGGCACGACGAGTGGGGCGTGGACGTAACGGTGTCGGGTTCGCAGAAGGGCCTGATGCTGCCGCCGGGGATCAGCTTCAACGCGTTGTCGCCGAAGGCGATCGCGGCCAGCAAGCAGGCGAAGCTGCCGCGTGCTTTTTGGGGCTGGGACGAAATCATCGAAGCCAACAAGAACGGCTACTGGCCGTACACGCCGAACACCAACCTGCTCTATGGCCTGTCGGAGGCGCTGGACATGATCCTGGACGAGGGCCTGGACAACGTCTTCGCGCGGCACCAGCGGCTGGCCGAGGCGGCCCGCCGCGCGGTGGGGGCCTGGGGGCTGGAGATCCAGTGCGCGGACGCATCGGTGTACAGCCCGGTGCTGACCGGCGTGATGATGCCGGAGGGCGTGGACGCCGACGCGGTGCGCAAGCACATCTATGAACGCTTCGACATGTCGCTGGGGCAGGCACTGGGCAAGATGCGCGGCAAGATGTTCCGTATCGGGCATCTCGGCGACTGCAACGACCTGACCCTGATGGCCACGTTGTCCGGTTGCGAGATGGGGCTGAAGCTCGCGGGCGTGCCGGTGGCGGCGAGCGGGGTCGTGGCGGCGATGGAGTACCTGGCCGCGCATGCGGACGCGCCAGCGCTGAAGGCCGCGGCCTGAACCGGCACCGGAAGGCCGGGCGGCTTGCCCGCGCGGCAGGCGTACGCCGGTCTTCCTGAGTCACCGCAAGTGCAGACAGGCATGGCTTCACCTCCCGGGGTGAGGCCAGGGAGAGGTGTTGCCTTTTGGCGCCCCGCCGCCTGCGTGCACTAGCGGGAACCGGCCATAGAGCCGGCGGCGATGAATCTGCCCCGGCCCGGACCGGGCGGGCACGAAAAGAGGAACAAGCCGGGCGCGGCGCTGGGCAGGATCGCCGGCCTGCCTGCGGTCGAACTCATCCTCGCGTAACAAGCCGCGCGCAGATGCGGCACCGATACCCACAAGCCACTGGTAGAAAGCCATGAATGATTCCTCCCCCTCGCTGCTGGTCAAGCCGATCCACCTCGTGCCGTCGCAAGGCCGCGCCAGCTCGCCGCTGTCGGCACGACTGCGCAAGGAACTGCGCGGCGATGTGCTCTTCGACCGGGCCAGCCGGGGCCGCTACGCTACCGATGCCTCGATCTACCAGATCATGCCGGTCGGCGTGGTGGTGCCGCGCGACCAGGCCGACCTGATGCTGGCGCTGGAGATCGCCCGCGACGAAAAGGCCCCGGTGCTGGCGCGCGGCGCGGGCACCAGCCAGTGCGGCCAGACCGTTGGCGAGGCGCTGGTGATCGACAACAGCAAGTGGCTCAACAACGTCGTGGATTTCGATCCCGCCGCCCGCACCGTCACCGTGGAACCCGGCATCGTGCTGGACCACCTCAATGCCTGGCTCAAGCCGCACGGCTTGTGGTTTCCCGTGGATGTATCGACCGGAGCCCAATGCACCATCGGCGGCATGGCCGGGAACAACTCATGCGGCTCACGCTCCATCGAGTACGGCAACATGGTGCACAACGTGCTGGGCATCGATGCCGTGCTGGCCGACGGCAGCCAATGCCATTTCGGCTCACTCAAAGAGGCTGTCGCGGACAGGCGCGTGGAGGGCATCCTGCAAGGCCTGCGGCGAATCGCCACCCGCGAGCGCGAGGAAATCGCCGAGCGCATGCCGAAGGTGCTGCGCCGCGTGGCGGGCTACAACATCGACCTGTTCGAATGCCAGAATCCGCGCGCCTATACCGACGACGGCTACGCCAATCTCTCGCATATCCTGGTGGGATCCGAAGGCACGCTCGCCTACAGCCGGCAGCTCACGCTGAAGCTGTCGCCGCTGCCGCAGCACAAGGTACTGGGTGTGGTGAACTTTCCCACGTTCTACCAGGCGATGGACATGACGCAGCATATCGTCAAGCTCAAGCCCGTGGCCGTAGAGCTGGTGGACCGCACCATGATCGACCTGTCGATGGAGAACCCGGCGTTCCGCCCGGTGATCGGGCAGGCCCTGTCCGGCGAGCCGCAGGCCATCCTGCTGGTCGAGTTCGCGGGCGAGGAGCACAGCGCGCTGCTGGCGCGGCTCGACGATCTCGCGACGCTGATGAGCGACCTGGGCCTGCCGGGCTCCGTGGTCAAGATGCCCGATGCCAAAGCCCAGAAGGCGCTGTGGGATGTGCGCAAGGCGGGCCTGAACATCATGATGAGCATGAAGGGCGACGGCAAGCCGGTGTCCTTCATCGAGGATTGCGCTGTTCCCCTGGAGCACCTGGCCGAGTACACGCGCCGGCTCACCGCCGTGTTCCACAAGCACGAGACCGAAGGCACGTGGTACGCCCATGCCAGCGTGGGCACGCTGCATGTGCGCCCGATCCTGGACATGCGGCGCGACGGCGCGCTGCGCATGCGCGAAATCGCGGAGGAAGCGGCCGCGCTGGTGCGTGAGTACAAGGGCGCCTATTCCGGCGAACACGGCGACGGGCTGTGCCGGGGTGAGTGGGTGGCCTGGCAATACGGTCCGCGCATCAATGCCGCCTTTGGCGAGATCAAGGCGCTGTTCGACCCGGACAACCGCTTCAACCCGGACAAGATCGTGCGGCCGCCGAAGATGGACGCGCGCGAGAACTTCCGCTTCGCGCCGGGCTACGCCGCGCTGCCGCTCGCGCCGGCACTGGACTGGTCCGCCTGGAACGTGACGCGCAACCCGCTGACCGGCGAGGAAACGGCGCCGGGCACGGGCAGCGACCGCGCGGGCGGGCTCGCCGCGGCAGTGGAGATGTGCAACAACAACGGCCATTGCCGCAAGTTCGACGCGGGCACCATGTGCCCGAGCTATCGTGTGACCAAGGATGAGCAGCACGTTACGCGGGGTCGTGCCAATACGCTGCGGCTGGCGGTCTCCGGCCAGCTGGGCGATGAGGGCCTTGCCAGCGCGGAAGTCAAGGAAGCCCTGGACCTGTGCGTCTCCTGCAAGGGCTGCAAGCGCGACTGCCCGACGGGCGTCGATATGGCGAAGTTCAAGATCGAGGCCCGCCATGCCTGGACCAAGCGCCATGGCATCACCCTGCGCGAGCGCATGGTGGCCTTCATGCCGCGCTATGCGCCGGTCGCCAGCCGGTTCCCCGCGCTGCTCGCGCTGGCCGGCAGCATTCCCGGCATCTCCGGCGCGATAAAGCGCGCGGTGGGATTCGCGCCGCAGCGCTCGTTGCCACGCTTCAAGACATCGTTCCTGTCGAAAGCCCGGACCAGGGGGCAGGCAGCACCGGGCCGCGAAGTCATGCTCTTCGTGGACACGTTCACCAATTACATGGAGCCGGAAAACGCGCGGGCGGCGCAGCAAGTGCTGGAAGCCGCCGGCTACACGGTGCACTTCAACACCCGCGAAGGCGAGCGCCCCCTGTGCTGCGGCCGTACCTTCCTTGCGGCGGGGCTGGTGGACCAGGCCAGGGAGGAAGCGCGGCGCCTGCTGGATGCCGTCAAGCCCTATGTCGACCGGAACATCCCGATCGTGGGGCTGGAGCCTTCGTGCCTGCTGTCCCTGCGCGACGAGTTCCTCAATTACGGCTACGGCGACGAGGCCAGGAAGCTGGCCGCCCAGGCCTTCCTGTTCGAAGAATTCCTGGTGCGGGAGAAGACGGCGGGACGCCTGGCCCTCGATCTCGATGCGCTGCAGACCGGCGAGGCCCTGGTACATGGCCACTGCCACCAGAAGGCCTTCGATGCCTTCACCCCGGTGCAGACCGTGCTCGGCTGGATCCCCGGCCTGAAGGTGTCGCCGGTGGATTCCTCCTGTTGCGGCATGGCGGGCAGCTTCGGCTACGAGGCCGAGCACTATGAGGCATCGAAAGCCATGGCGGAACTCTCGCTGCTGCCGGCGGTGCGCCAGCGCGCGGCCAACGCCCTGGTGGTCGCCGACGGCACCAGTTGCCGCCACCAGATCCTGGACGGCGCGGACACCGAGGCCGTGCACGTGGCGCGCGTGCTGGCGATGGCGCTGAAGCGGAAAGACCAGGGGCAGCTGCATCATGCGTGAGCACACCGGCCCGGCAGCCGCCAGGCGGCCACCCTTGCGGCTTCCCGAGCCGGCCGCGAAGGGCGATGCGCTGGAGGACGTGGGTTCACCGGCGCTGCTGGTGGACCTGGACGCCTTCGAATCGAACCTGCTGCAGATGCGTGACCTGGCGGCTGCCGCGGGCGTGGCCTTGCGCCCGCATGCCAAGGCGCACAAGTCCGTCGCCATCGCCCGGGCCCAGATGGCCCAGGGAGCCGCGGGCATCTGCTGCCAGAAGCTGAGCGAAGCCTATCCGTTCGCGGCGGCCGGCATCGCCAGCATCCATATCAGCAACGAGTTCGCCGGCGCCGACAAGGTGGCCATGGCGATAGAACTGGCCGGGCATGTGGCGCTGAGCATCTGCGCCGATGACGTGCGGCAGGTGAGGGCGGTGGGGGCCGCCGCCACCGCCGCGGGCGCGAAGATCACGGTGTTGCCGGAGGTCGACGTGGGACACGGACGCTGTGGCGTTGCCAGCCGCGATGCCTTGAGCGCGCTGGCTGACGCCATCGCAGCGTTTCCGGCATTGCGGTTCGGCGGCCTCCAGGCGTATCACGGCCCGGCCCAGCATATCGCCGCCTGGGCGCAGCGCCGCCAGGCCGCGCAACGGGCTGCCGAAGCGGCGCATGCCTATGTCCGGCACCTGGATGCGCGCGGCATCGCCTGCCCGGTGGTCACGGGCGGGGGGACCGGCACCGCGGAGTTCGACGTCGGCAGCAGCGTCTACACCGAGATCCAGCCGGGGTCCTATCTGTTCCTGGACGGACATTACGGCGCCAATGAATGGATGGGGCAATTCCGGCCGGCGCACAGCCTGTTCATCGCGGCCACGGTGATGAGCACGGCTCGCCCCGGCGTGGTGGTTTGCGATGTCGGCCTGAAGACGGTGGCGGTCGATTCCGGCCTGCCGCGGCTGTGGTCGCGCGACGGCAACGGGTCGCTGCGCTACGTCGCCGCCAACGACGAGCACGGCGTGCTCGAAGTGCTCAACGGCGACAGCCACGAGTTGCTGGGCGGCAAGCTGCTGCTGATCCCGGGGCACTGCGACCCTACCGCCAACCTGCACCGGCACTACGTCTGCTTCCGGCAGGGGCGGGTAGCCGGCCTGTGGGATATCGATGCGCGAGGCCTGAGCCGCTGATGCATCGGCCGGTGGCGCTTGCGACCGTGGGGGCCCACAAGTTGCTGGTCACCTCGTCCGCGCTCCATACCGTGCCGATGGTCAGCAACCTGCCGTTCAGCTGGCGCGACCTGACGCCGGTGGCGATGCTAGCGGACTTGCGCGCCAAGGCGCGGCGCATGCCTGAGCGCGTCCGGGCGCGGGTAGCGGCGGCGGAGTTGGCGCAACGCCACGGAATCCTAATGCGCCCGGCTTGTAATCCGGCGCGCGGCCAGCGCTGCCAGCACGGGCGCCACGGCAAAGCTGGCGAACAGCC
Source organism: Cupriavidus sp. 05L310 (assembly GCF_056398185.1). Lineage (NCBI taxonomy): Bacteria > Pseudomonadati > Pseudomonadota > Betaproteobacteria > Burkholderiales > Burkholderiaceae > Cupriavidus > Cupriavidus sp. 05L310. The sequence continues at coordinate 30,892 of NZ_JBFTOX010000029.1, read as the reverse complement.
AGGCGGCAGCCGACTGCGCGCCCGCGGTGCCGCCGGGGACGATCAGGCCAGCGGCATTCGCCACCAGCCCCGCGATCGCTGCGCCGATCGCCATGCCGTAGAGCTGGACGGTTGTGATCGCGGCCGAAGCCGTGCCTTCCTCGCCGTGCGGCGCCAGCGTCAGCACGCGCGTCAGCAAATGCGGCCAGCCGATGCCCACGCCAGCGCCCGCGCCGGCCAGCGCCAGGCCACTGAGCAGCGTGCGAGCCGTCGGCGCCAGGCTTGCCCCCGCCGGTACCACTATCGCCAGCGCGATCAGGCTGGCGGCGCACAGTACCGGCCCCGCGCGCAGCAGCCGTGCCGCGCCCGTACCGCCGTGGCCGGAGGAAAGCAGCGCGCCCAGGCTCCAGCCACCCGCCATCGCGGCTGTGAGATAGCCCGCGGCCAGCGGTGTGTGGCCATGCAAGGTCTGCAGGAAATAAGGCACGAAGACTTCGGTGGTGGTGCCGATCAGGAGCAGGGCCACGCTGGCATAGACCGCGCCCAGCGGCGTGCCGGGCTCGGTGCCGCCGCTAGGCAGCAACCGCACCAGCGCGCGCCGGTCCCACACAATGGCGGCGGCGCCGAATGCCAGGCTCGCGGCCACGCCGGCGGCCTGCCAGCCCATCGCCGCCGACAGGCTGCCGGCGGCGACAGCCAGGATCGACGCAGCCAGCAGTGCGATCTGCGCGGCGGGAATGCTCGGCGCGGCGGCGGACGATGCGCGCTCGCCGGCCGGGCGCAATTGCACCGCCACCAGCAAGCCCTGCATGATGGACACCGGCAGCAGCGTCCAGAACGCCCAGCGCCAATGCCCCACCTGGGCGAACAATCCGCCCACGGCCGGCCCGCAGAGCGTGGCGATGCCCCACATGCCCGAGACCAGCGCCACCGCGCGGGGCCATAGCGGCGGCGCGAACACAACCCGGATCAGTGCATAGCTAAGCGCTGCCAGCGTGCCGCCGCCCAGCCCCTGCACGCCACGGCTGGCCAGCATCCAGGGCATGGACGGCGCCAGCGCGCAGCCCGCCGATCCCAGTGCGAACACGGCCAGCGCGGCAATGGAGGCACCGCGCGGTCCCAGGGCGGCCAGAAGCCGGACGGACAGCGCGGCGCCGACGATGGAGGCGACGACGAAAAGCGTGGTGTTCCAGGCGTACCAGTCCAGGCCGCCAATGTCCCGTACCACGGACGGCAGCACGGTGGTGACAATGTGGACGTTGATGGCGTGAAGCGCCACGCCGCCGGTAAGGGCGAGGGCAAGTAACCCGTTCTTGCCAAGGAGCAGTTCGCGCCAGGCGCCGGTGAAGGCTTGTTCAGGGGGCATTGAGAGCGTGCGGCAGGATGGCTGCCACCTTATTATCCAAAATGATGCTTGGATAATAAGGTGGTGCCGTGAATTACACAAGCAATGGCTTGGTATTTCCGGATCCCGGGTCGCTCCCGATGGCGCCGGCTTACTGTCTAGCCCCGCACGTCGCGAGGGTCGTGACCATAGCTGTTGCGCATGCGGATCTGGCCATCCTGGCCGTGAACCAGCAACTCTACCTTCTCGCGCCTGGCGATCACCGTGGCGGCCTCGACGGCTTCCTCCTGATTGAGGAAATGGGCTCGCTCGCCCCTGGCGCCTTCATGGACGACATCCCAGCCGTCGCCGTGAGGCACGACATGTACGTTGCGCTGCGCTTTCGAATCCATGGAGGTCTCCCGGTATCCGTGGCCCGAGGCCACGCTCTGCTCTGTATTGTGACGCGCTGGAACAGTAGCGCCAGGGGGCGCAGTCCCGCAGGTTCACGCGCCTCGCAGGAATCAAGCATAGGTGTTCTGGCCCGACGGTGCCCGGCGGGCTGTCAGGATGCCGCCTGGCGTACCAGGTAATCCACCAACAGCTTCGCCGCCGGCGAGAGGCTCGCCTCGTCGCGGAAGCAAATCGCGAAGCGGCGCTGCGCCCAGCTATCCGTGAGCGGGACCATCTGCACGCCAAAGCTGGCGGAAAGGGGCTCAACTACCTCGCGGGGCACGATGGCAAGACCGAGGTTTGCGCGGACGCAGCGCAGGGACGCATCGAAGGAGGAAACCACCACCCGGTACGCCATCGGCTTGCCGATGATGGCCGCCGCGCGCGCCAGCATGGTGTGTACCGCGGTCTGCCCGGGCAGGCCGATATGGTCGAATTCAAGCGTCTGCTCGAAGGAACACTCCGCCTGGCTCGCGAGCGGATGCGAGGAATGCACGATGGCTGCCAAGGTATCGCTGCGATAGGGCCGGGTCTGGAGTCCTTCGAGATCCGCGGCATCCCAGCAGATGCCCAGCGGCGCGGAGCCTTCCCGCAGTGAGCGGACAAGCTCGCGGCTGATGCTCTCCTCGACGGTGACGCGGATATCCCGATGGTCAGGCACTTGCAGAAAGCTGGCGATATCGTCGGGGAGCGACTCGGCCATGCACGAGACAGTGGACAGCAGGCGGACTTGTCCCTTGATGCCAGTGCCGTAGTCGGTCATATCGCGCTCCACGCGATCAGCCGCGGCCAGCATGGCGCGTGCGTGCTCTAGGAGGATCTCGCCAGCCGCGGTCGGTATCACCCCACGCCGGCGCCGCTCGAACAGCGTGACGCCCACGGTGTCTTCCAGTTGAGCCAGGCGCTTGCTGATGGCCGAAGCCACGATGTGTTGCTGTTCGCCGGCGCGCGCCATGTTGCGCGTCTCGCAAACCGCCACGAACAGGCGCAGGGAGGTGAGGTCCAGGTCACGCATCGGAAGCTTCCGGTGTTGAGTTCAGGATTTCCGATATGGAAATTTAGCGTAGTAATTTTAGCGGGTGTTGCGTTGCTCAGGAATTTCTAAACCGGGGGCGCATGGGATGGTGTGATGCTAGCTAGCCATTCCGATTCGGAATGTTAGTGCTTCTGGATTAGCGCTTCTGCCTTCGATTGGAATGGCATAGAGTGCTCATGCCAGACCGAAACACGAACATCCGAGGGGACCCAGACAGAATGACAACACACGCTGAATTCGCTCCACGCCGGGCCGTGATTCGGGAGGTCGGGCTGCGCGACGGCCTGCAGAGCATCGCCACCATCCTGCCGACCTCCGCCAAGCGCGAGTGGATCCAGGCGGCCTATGCGGCAGGCCAGCGGGAAATAGAGGTCGGCTCCTTCGTCCCGGCGAAGCTGCTGCCGCAACTCGCCGATACCGCGGAACTCGTGGACTTTGCCAGGTCGCTGCCGGGGCTGTTCGTCTCGGTCCTGGTACCAAACCTGCGGGGCGCGGAAAACGCCATCGCCAGCGGCGCCGACCTGATGCTGGTGCCGCTGTCCGCCAGCCATGCCCATAGTCTGGCCAACCTGCGCAAGACGCCCGACGAGGTGGTGGCCGAGGTGGCAAGGATCCGCGCCGCCCGCGACGCGGCCGGCTCCAGGACGCTGATCGAAGGCGGCGTGGGCACGGCCTTCGGCTGCACGCTGCAGGGACATGTGGATCCGGACGAGGTGCTCCGCCTGATGCAGGCCCTGCTGGATGCGGGCGCCGATCGCGTCAGCCTGGCGGACACGGTGGGCTATGCCGATCCCGCAATGGTGCGCAGCCTGTTTGAACGCGCCACGGCAATCGCCGGCGACCGCTTCTGGTGCGGCCATTTCCACGACACGCGCGGGCTTGGCCTGGCCAACGTGTATGCCGCCCTGCAAGCCGGCGTGACCCGCTTTGATGCCTGTCTCGCCGGGATTGGCGGTTGCCCGCACGCGCCCGGCGCCAGCGGCAATGTCGCCACCGAAGACCTGGCCTACCTGCTGGGCAGCATGGGCTTCGATACCGGCATCGATATCGACCGGTTGCTGGCGCTGCGCGAGCGCGTGGCCGGCTGGCTGACCAATGAGACCCTGCACGGCACGCTGTGGCGCGCCGGCCTGCCCAAGACATTTCCCGCATCGGTGGCCGATGCTGCCGCCGCCTGCGCCTGAGAGAGAAAATCATGAGCACTGAACATGCCTCCTTGCCGCTCGCCGGCGTCCGCGTGGTTGAGTTCACCCATATGGTGATGGGCCCGACCTGCGGCATGATCCTCGCGGACCTGGGCGCGGAAGTCATCAAGGTCGAACCCCCCGGCGGCGACAAGACGCGCAACCTGCCCGGCCTTGGCATCGGCTTCTTCCGCTCGTTCAACCGCAACAAGAAGAGCGTCGTCATCGACATCACCACCCCGGAAGGACAGGCCACGGCAGCGGAACTGGTTGGCCAGTGCGATGTGTTGCTGGAGAACTTCCGCCCGGGCCTGATGGAGAAATGCGGGCTGGACTACGCCACGTTGTCCGCCAGATTCCCCGGGCTGATCTACGTGTCGCACAAGGGCTTCCTGCCCGGCCCTTATGAAAACCGCCTGGCGCTCGACGAAGTCGTGCAGATGATGGGAGGCCTGTCCTACATGACCGGGCCCAAGGGCCGCCCGCTGCGCGCGGGTACCTCGGTGAACGACATCATGGGCGGCATGTTCGGCGCCATCGGCGTGATGGCCGCCCTGCGGGAGCGCGACCGTACCGGCAGGGGGCAGGAAGTGCAGAGCGCGCTGTTCGAGAATTGCGTGTTCCTGTCGTCCCAGCATATGCAGCAGTTCTCGATGACAGGCGAGCCGCCGCCGCCGATGCCGTCGCGCGTGTCCGCCTGGAGCGTCTACGACGTGTTCACGCTGGCCGGAGGCGAGCAATTGTTTATCGGCGCCGTCAGCGACAAGCAGTTCAACATCTTGTGCGGCGTGCTGCAACGTCCCGACCTGGCTGCCGATCCGGAGCTCGCGACCAACGCCATGCGCGTCGCGGTACGTCCGGCATTGCTGGAACGGCTGGGTGCGATTCTCAAGGACCATCGCGTGGAAGAACTCTCGCCGAAGCTCGAAGCCGCGGGCATTCCCTACGCGCCCATCATGCGTCCGGAGCAACTGCTGGATGACCCTCACCTGAAGGCAAGCGGTGGCCTCGTGCCGATGCAGACCGAGGATGGCGGCACCACGGACGTCGTGCTGCTGCCGCTGCTGATGGGCGGACGCAGGCCCGGCGTGCGCATGCCGCTGCCGGGCATCGGCGAGCACAACGACGAAATCCTGTCCGGCCTGCGCACGCGCACGCCGGATTGAATCTACCCGCATTGCCGCGTGGCATCGGATGGCCACGCGGATCAGAACGATAAGCATACGGAGACAGACATGGCATTCCCCCTTTCGCGCCGGGCGGTACTCGGCATGGCCGCTTCGGCCATCGCACTCGCGGTCGCCTTGCCGGCCGGCACCGTCATGGCCCAAGGCTCGGGCCGGCCGGTACGCCTGATCCTGCCTATCAGCGCGGGCTCGGGCGTGGATGCTATCGCGCGCGCCGCCGGACCGTCGCTCGGCAAGAGCCTGGGCCAGCCGGTGGTGATCGAGAATCTCCCCGGCGCCGGCGGCATTACCGGCGCAGCGGCGGTGGCCAAGGCGCCGCCCGATGGCACGACGCTGGGCCTGTTCTCCAACAACCATGTCATCAATCCGAGCGTGTACAAGAAGATGCCGTTCGACGCGATCAAGGACTTCACGCCCATCAGCGTGATCGGCTCGACGCCGCTGGTCCTTGTGGTCAACCCCAAGGTTCCCGCGAAGAACGTGCAGGAACTCGTTGCCTTGCTCAAGGCCAAGCCCGATTCGCTCAACTATGCGTCATCGGGCAACGGTACCATCATCCAGCTCGCCGCGGAGATGTTCCTCGATGAAGCGCACGTCAAAGCCCGGCACGTGCCCTACAAAGGCACCGGCCCGATGATGACCGACCTGATCGCGGGCCAGGTGGAGATGGGGGTCGTGGCGCTTAACGCCGTGGCGCCGCACCTGAAGAACGGCACCCTGCGTGCGATCGGCCTGTGCGGCGCCACGCGCTCGCCCGCCGCGCCGGAGATTCCAACCATCGCCGAACAAGGTTTGCCAGACTTCGCGGTCGAGGGCTGGTTTGCCGTGGTGGGTCCGGCAGGGCTTCCGCCGGCCGAGGTCAAGCGCCTCAACACCGTGTTCGTCAAGGCATTCACCAGCCCGGATGTCCTGGAAGCGATGAAGAGGCAGGGCAATACGATCAATCCCGGCACGCCGGAGGCCGCCGCGAAGTTCTTCCAGAGCGAAGCGGCGCGCTATGCGGCACTGGTCAAGAAGGCCAATGTGACCCTGGAGTGAGGTCGGGGTGTGCTGTCGCGGCGGGGCAACCCCTGCCGGCTTTCCCCGCTTCCCGTTGTCTCGCTCCCTGTCGGAAAATGTGCTTGATGCCGGTCACTACGCCGGTCTGCACGACCCCCGGAGCCGTCGTGGCCGCGTTGACCACGCTTCCTTTAAAAGATGCCGTCGCCATCCTCCATGAGGATCACGTGGAGGATCTAGCTTTTGCGCCGCTGCACGGCGGTCAGTATCCCCCGCAGGATCTCGATGGGGGGAGGCGGGCAGCCAGGCACGGCGACGTCGACGGGGATGACGTTGGCGACGCGACCGCAACTCGCATAGCTCTCGCCGAAGATGCCTCCTGTACAGCCGCAGTCACCCACCGCGACCACGAGTTTCGGCTCTGGCGTCGCGTCATAGGTACGCCGCAAAGCGTCTTCCATGTGGCGCGAAACCGGTCCTGTCACCAGCAGCATGTCAGCGTGGCGCGGGCTGGCAACGAATTTGATGCCAAGCCCCTCAATGTTGTAGTAGGGGTTGTTGAGCGCGTGGATTTCCAGCTCGCAGCCGTTGCACGAGCCTGCATCGACCTCCCTGATCGTGAGCGCCTGACCGAGGATGTCGAGGATGTCCCGGTGGATACGTTGCATCGCGGCGCCACCATCGCCATCGACGGCCGGGGGCGGCGGCTCCGTGACGATGCCAGTGCGGACGATTTGTTTGAGGATGCGCCACATCAGAGGTCGTGTCCCGAATAGCTGAGGTTGAATGACTTGTTGATCAGCGGAAAGTCCGGAACGATGTTGCCAATGACCGCGTGCTCAAGCACCGGCCAGTTCTGCCAGGAGGGATCATGGCAGTGGCAACGCAGGATTCTGCCGTCAGCGCCGATTTCGAGCGCCACAAGGATTTCGCCGCGCCAGCCCTCCACCCAGCCTGCTCCGATGGAGATCGCGTCTTGCGCCCGGATGCCGGCATGGATCGCGCCGCCGGGCTGTTCCGAGCAGATGGCGCGAACAAGCCGCAGGGATTCAATGGTCTCGTCAAAGCGCATCGCCACGCGTGCGGCGACATCGCCATCGCGGTGCGTGGCCATCGTGACGTCTAACCGGTCATAGGGCGGCCATGCGTGGTCGCAGCGCAGGTCCGCCGCTTGCGCGCTGGCGCGTCCGGCGAGCCCCGCGAGGCCAAGCTGGGCGGCAAGTTGTGGCGTTACCCGGCCCGTGGCGCGAAACCGGTCCTGCAGTCCGGCATGCTCGTCATAGACGCGCCGCAACGCGCGAACTTCGCGCTCGATGCCGTCGCACTGCTTGCGCAGCCGGTCCATCATGCGCGGCGCCGGATCGATCGCGACACCCCCGGGCACCACCGCATCCATCATGAAGCGATGTCCGAAGGCTTCCCCGGACAGCCGGTGCCAATCCTCGCGCAGCCGCGAGAACTGAGCCAGTCCAAAGGCCAGTCCGGCATCGTTGCCCAACGCACCGAGGTCGCCCAGGTGGTTGGCCACGCGCTCGCGCTCCAGCATCAGGGCGCGCAGCGAGGCCGCCCTTGCCGGTATTTCGCTCCCCGAGGCGGATTCCAGCGCCATACAGTAGGCCCAGGCATAGGCCACGGTCGAGTCGCCTGAGATGCGGCCTGCGAGCCGGTAAGCCTCACTCGGCGCCAGTTCGGTGAAGCGGCGTTCGATGCCCTTGTGCGTGTAGCCGAGGAGGGCTTCAAGGCGCAGCACCTTTTCGCCGACGACGGAGAAGCGGAAGTGGCCGGGTTCGATGATGCCGGCATGCACCGGGCCGACGGCTATCTCATGCACCCCATCGCCATCGACACGTACGAAGGCGTAGTCCGCGGGCAGCCTGCCCGCGGCGGCCAGCGGTTGCGTCCCATGTTGCAGGGGGAATGACCCGGGTGGCCACAGGCCATGGTCGAGCCACGGGCGCTGGTCGTGGCTGCCTTGCACCCGGATGCCCGAGAGGTCCGCCATGGCGCGCTGCATCCGCCCGGCACACGGGAAGATGCCGGCCAGATCCGGAACCCCCTGAGCCGGGCCGCCGAGCCGCAGTTCGAGCCAGACCAGTCCATCCGGTACGGCATACGCGGCGCATGCCGCCAACGTCCCGCCCGCAGCGCTGCGATCGGCGCCCCACACGGAAATCAGTCGTCCGCCCGTGTCCGCGACCGTGCGCGCTGCCGCGCTCCATGCATCGGGACCGGCGAGCCCGTGCCATACCGGCAGCGGTGCCGGGAGGCGATGCAGGTCGAGTCCGAGTTCAGGCAGGGCCATGTGCTCAACCCCCCAGCATGGCGGCCGCCTGGCGGTACCACGCATCCAGGTACGGCGGGATATAGAGACCCAGCATCAAGCCGAGTATGAGGTGCAAGAATACCGGGACCAGCGCCGGCGGGTGCGGCAGGGGTTTCAGGGTGGTCTCGCCGAAGACCATCGGTTGCACGCGGCTGAACACTGACGCAAAGGCCAGGCCGAGCGCGACCAGCAGGAAGGGCGTGGCCCAGGGTTGTTCCCGCATCGCGGTCGTCACGATCAGGAACTCGCTGGCGAACACGCCGAAGGGTGGCATGCCCAGAATGGCCAGTACGCCCAGCATCAGGCCCCAACCGACCGTGGGGCTGACCCGGACCAGCCCGCGGATCTCGTCCATGGCCTGGGTTCCCGCTTGCTGGGCCGCATGGCCGACGGCGAAGAAGATCGCGGACTTGACCAGCGAATGCACCGTCATGTGCAGCAGTCCGGCGAAGCTGGCGATCGGGCCGCCCATGCCGAAAGCGAAGGTCATCATGCCCATATGCTCGATGGAGGAGTAGGCGAACATGCGCTTGACGTCCCGCTGACGGATGAGGAGCAAGACCGCCGCCACTACGGAAACCAGGCCGAAGCCCATCATCAGGCGGCCGGTGAGATGGTTGTTCAGCGCGCCGTCCGTCAACACCTTGCAGCGCAGGATGGCGTAGAGCGCCACATTGAGCAGCAGGCCGGACAGCACGGCGGACACCGGGGTTGGCCCCTCGGCATGCGCGTCCGGCAGCCAGTTGTGCACGGGAACCAGGCCGACCTTGGTGCCATAGCCGATGAACAGGAAGGCAAACGCCAGAGTGATGATATTCGGGTCCAGCCGGCCCTTGACCGCATCGAGGTTGGTCCACAGCAGCGCGCCGCCCTCGGGGCCAATGACCTGCTCGGCCGCCATGTAGAGCAGCACCGTGCCAAAGAGCGCCTGGGCGATACCCACGCCACACAGGATGAAGTACTTCCAGGCCGCCTCGAGGCTGGCCGCGGTCCGGTACACGCTGACCAACAGCACCGTGGTCAGCGTGGCGGCTTCCATCGCCACCCATACGATGCCCATATTGTTGGTGGTCAGCGCCAGCAGCATCGTAAAGGTGAATAGCTGGTACATGCTGTGGTACAGGCGCAGCCGCGGCGGCGTCATCTTGCCGTGGTCGCGCTCCACGCGCATGTAGGGCCGCGAGAAGATGGACGTGGTCAGGCCCACGAACGCGGTCAGCGTAACGAGAAACACGTTCAGGGCGTCTATGTAGAACGCACGGTCCCACGCGAGCGTGGGACCGTCGTCGATAATCCGCCCGGTGAGCAGGCAGGCCGCGATGAAGGTGCCCAGGCTGAACACGACGTTGACGTCGCGGGCATGATCGCGATGACCGACCAGAGCCAGCACCAGCCCGCCGGCGAGCGGGGTTGCAAGCAGGAAGGCTAGCGCGATCAACTCAGTCCTCCTTCAGCTTCTCTAGGTGGCGGATGTCCAGGCTGTCGAACTGCTCGCGGATCTGGAACATGAACACGCCCAGGATCAGCACGCCGATCAGCACGTCCAGCGCGATGCCTAGCTCGACCACCATCGGCATGCCGTAGGTCGCCGAGGTCGCGGCAAAGAACAATCCATTCTCCATGGCCAGGAAGCCGATGACCTGCGGTATCGCCTTCGACCGGGTGATCATCATCAGGAACGAAAGCAGTATGCAGGCCAGCGCGATGCCGAGCGTGCCGCTGGCCAACTTCACCGACAGCCGCGAGATCGGCATGGCCAGGTTGAACGCGAAGATCACCACCAGAATGCCGATCACCATGATGGTCGGGATGTTGATCAGCGTCTCTACGTCCCAGCGGATATCAAGCCGGGTGATGACCCGGTGCAGGAGATAGGGGATCAGCAGCACCTTGAGCGCGAAAGTCACGCCGGCCGACAGGTACAGGTCTGGCTGCCGGGTCACGTAGCCGACCACGGCCGTCGCCAGCGCCAGGGTGGCGCCCTGCAGCGTGAACAGGTGGATCAGCGTCAGGATGCGGCGCTGCGAGATCATCCCGAAGGCCAGGATCAGCAGCACCGCGCCGAGCAGGTTGACGAACTGGGTCAGCAGGGTGCTCATGTCAGCGGGCAAGCAGCAAATGCACCAGCATGCCGATCACCGCCAGCAAGAAGGCGGTAGCCAGGAATTCCGGGACGCGGAAGATGCGCATCTTGGCGCTCACCGTCTCCAGCGCGGCAAGCAGGATGCCGCCCACCATGAGTTTGGCCAGCAGCGCCGGCAGCGCCAGCAGCATGGACGATGGCGCCTGGGCCTCGGCGATGCCCCAGGGGAAGAACAGCGCGAGTCCGATACACGAGTAGGCGAACAGCTTCAGGCTCGCGGCCCACTCGATGAGTGCGAGGTGGCGGCCCGAGTATTCCAGGATGAGCGCCTCATGGATCATCGTCAGCTCCAGATGCGTGGCGGGGTTGTCGACCGGCACGCGTGCGTTCTCCGCCAGCGACACCATGGTGAACGCAACGCCGGAAAAGGCCAGCCCGGGGTAGATCGCCAGTTGGCGATGGGCGAGTGTCTCGACGATGGTAGTGAGCGATGTCGATTTGGAAACCAGCGAGGCCGAGAACAGCACCATCAGCAATGCCGGCTCGGCAAGAAACCCGATCAGCATCTCGCGCCGCGCCCCCAGGGTGCCGAAGGCGGTGCCGATGTCCATCGCCGCCAGCGAAATGAAAACCCGTGCCAGCGCAAACAGGCCGACCAGCGCGATCGCATCGGCCGCGGGCGCCAGCGGGAGGTCCGTCGAGAGGGTTGGGATGATCGCGCATGCCAGCGCCATGCAGCCGAACACCACATAGGGCGTGACGCGGAACAGCGGCGATGCGTTGTCTGCCACCACCGATTCCTTGTTGAACAGTTTGTGCAGCGTGCGATATGGCTGCCAGAGGCTAGGCGCGGATTTGTTCTGCAACCAGGCACGGCATTGATTGACCCAGCCCGTCAGAAGCGGCGCCAGGGCGATCGATATCACGATCTCGATCGACTGTGACAGCAAGCCGGTGACTGTCATGGAGACCTCATCGCATCACCGCCAGCAGCGTGGCAATCAGAGTCAGGAAGCTATACAGCAGATACACGGAGATGCGCCCCTGCTGCATCAAGCCGGCCAGCCGCGCCAGATACGAGGCCAGATCGACAGCGGGCAGGTATAGCCAGCGCCAGAAGCGGTCCTCAATGGTCACGCGGTAGCGCGGCCGTTCGTCGAAGGGCGTCGGCAGCTCGCGCTCCATCAGGAAAAAGGGTTCGAAGATCTGCCGGATAGGCTGGCCGAATCCCTCGGCGGTGTCCTGCATGCGCGCGGTGCCCCAGGGAAACCCGCAGGCCCACGGCGGGCCGCGGCGCAACCGGCCGTGGTACAGCCAGCGCACGAGCACATAGGCCAGGGCAAAGCTGGCCAGGATGCCGAGCAGGAAGATGACCGGCCCATAGCTGGCCTGGTCCCGGTTGGTCGGCGCCAGCAGCCATCCGCTTGCCGCTACCTGGGCACCCAGGCCGGCGGTGACCAGTTGTCGCGTCACCGGGTCGATCAGCTGAATGAACTGCGTCGGCAACAGGCCAAGCGCCACGCAGCCAAGGGCCAGCCACGCCATGCCCGCGCATTCCCAGGGGCCGGCGTCATGCGGGTGGGTGAGCTTGTGCTCGCGCGGCTGGCCGAGAAAGATCACGCCGAAGAACTTGACCATCGTATAACCGGCCAGCGCCGCCACCAGCGCGATCAGCGCGGCGACCACCGGAATCAGCATGGTCAGCAGTGGCATCGGCAAGCCGGGCGTGAACAGGAAGCTCTGCAGCAGCAGCCACTCCGACACGAAACCGCCGAGCGGAGGCAGGCCTGCGCTGGCCAGCACCCCCAGCAATGTGAGCCAGCCCACCCGGGGCATGTACCGTATCAATCCGCCCAGTTTGCCCAGGCTTCGCTCGGCGGTCGCATGCAGCACGCTGCCCGTGCCGAGAAAAAGCAGGCTCTTGAAGAAGGCATGGCTTGCGACGTGATAGAGCGTCGCGGTCAGGGCTAGTGCCGCCATCGGCCTCATGTCATAAGCCGAAAAGATCAGGGTCAGGCCCATGGCGACAAACAGCAGGCCCATGTTCTCGATCGACGAGTAGGCCAGCAAGCGCTTCATGTCGGTCTGCACCGCGGCGAAGACCACGCCGAACAGGGCGGTGGCCAGGCCGATGGCCAGAAGCAGCGCACCCCACCACCACAGGCGCATGGACAGCAGATTGAAGGACACGCGCAACAGCCCGTAGATGGCTGTATTGAGCATGACGCCGCTCATCATCGCGGAGACCGGCGAGGGCGCTGCCGGATGTGCCTCCGGCAGCCAGACATGCAAGGGCAGTATGCCGGCCTTGGCGCCGAAGCCGAACACGGCAAGCAGGAAGGCAATCGATGCCCAGAAGGGCGTCAGAGCCTGGCCGCGCATGTTGGCGAAGGTGTAGTCACCGGTGTTGGCCTGCAGCACACCGAAGCAGAGCAGAATTGCGATCGCGCCGATCCGCGCCATCGTGATGTAGATGTAGCCGGCGCTGCGCACCTCCGGAATGCGGTGATTCGCGGTCACCAGGAAGAATGACGACAGCGCCATGGTCTCCCACATCACCATGAACGAATAGGCATCGTCAGCCAGAATGACACCGGCCATGCAGGCCAGGAACAGGTGATATTCCAGGCAAAGCAAGCCTGGCGGCGTGCCCTCGCCCTTGCGGAAATACCCGGCCGCGAACATGGAGATGCCCGCGGTCGCGCCGCCGATGACCATCAAGAAGTAAGCGGAGAGGCTGTCGAGCCGGACGTGGAAGGGCAGCGACGGCAGCCCGATGGCCAGTACTGCGACCTCCGGCGTGCCGTGTACCGAGGCGAGCGCGAAGCCGGAAAGCGCCAGTCCAAGCAATCCACCGAGAGGGAAGAGAACGCGAGACACCAGGGTCAGCCGCTGCAGCGCGAGAACGCCCGCGGCCCCGACCAGCAACCAGGCCCCCACGACAATAAGCACCCAGTCGATATGGAGCCATTGTGCGGCCGGGGGCAGGCTGCTCATGGCCTAGCCCTTGCGGCGTGCGGTGCGCCGTTTGGCGGGCGGGGCTTCAGACTGCGCCTGCGCTTGTGGCACTGTCTCATCGCCGGCAGGCTCGACATTGTCCGAGTTCAATCCGCTGGGCACGTACTGGACCCCATGTTGAGCGAGGTACTCGCGGATGAGCTGGCGCACCACCTGCGATGCCGTCAGATCCTGTTGCGCGCAAAGGCGCTCGAAAGCGGCCTTCTTGTTTGGATCGATGAGCAGCGTCAGCCGAGCAGTCTTGATCTCCATGGAGCCTCAACGTGCTAGTACGATGGTCAGATGCATCACATCATGCATGAATGTCTGCTGCCAGGCGGTGCTCGGCACTGCCACCGAGCACTGCCGGTGAATCGGCAGCGGCGGTCGCCATTTGCTTGTTACAACCTAGCATACGGGATGAAGATTTCATATGCCAGGAACCATAATTCAATGCGCCATACGTGTAATCACTATGTTAATGTGATTAACATAAGCCACGCAGGCATCAAAGCGCGTGAGGCATTTGCGCGAACGGGCTGGCGAAGCAACCATGGAGCAGCTTGTGGAGCAGGTGGAGGATTGGGATGCTTGACAGGGGGCGTGGACATGCGGTGCTGCGTCCTTGCGCCACCAATGCCTCTTCCCGAACCCGGCTAGCTGGCGCCGGCATCGCCCATGGTGACGGATCGCAGGCTCGTCCTGAGTCCAATACGGCGCAATAGTGTCTGAATGGCGGCCGTGGCGACGTCATCCGTCTCTTGTATGTCCTCAAGCACCGCTTGAAGTACCGCCTGAATCCGCAAGGCCAGCGCTTCGGCAAGCCTTGCCGCGGTGGCGCGTAACGGACAAGAGCCACCGCGCGCGTAGAGCGTGACATCTCTAAGCAGGGCATCACCCCGGTAGATGGCCACCAGCACCTTCGGCTGGAAACTGCCGTCGACGAGCGCCTTTGCGCGCGGAGTGACGCGATAACTAACCGCCGGCTTGTGCATGGATCTCTCCCGATTGTTGCAAGGGCCTGACGGCGGCCGCGGCATTCCGTGACGGCAGGAAGCATTGCCTTCCGGTCGGCACCTCGCAGGGAGGGCAGGCATCTCGGTGCCCTTGCGCGGACCTTTGCCGGATGCGACCTCGAAGTGGAACTGCGGATTGATGCTGGTAGTCCGCGACGCGGACATTGGTCACTCGCGGTCCTTCCTGGCCGGAAGCGTGGTACCGACTTGGGGCCGCGTGGCGTAAGCCACGCCATGCTGCTCAAGATAGTCGCGGATCAACTGGCGCACCACCTGTGACGGCGTCTGATCCTGCGCCGCGCACAGCGATTCAAAGGCCTTCTTCTTCACGGGGTCGATCAACACGGTGAAACGGGCGGTCTTGGATTCCATGCGCTCTCGAATAGTGTTGTATGATAATAGCGTTATCATTATATACAACTTGACGATGTTCCGGCATGCCAGCCGGTCTTGTCCGGCCTATGGCGGCAAGCCAGAGGACGTGATGTTTGCAAGTTGCTTAGGGGCCGCTTCTTATCCGAGGGCGATGTGGTAAACGCGACAATTGAAATGACGAACCGCATGGGCTTGCAAGGCAGGGGCTCAGCGCGGTTAACCTTTACCGCCGCTCAGTTCGAATCCGAGATCCTGCTTGTCAGTAATGACTGCACAGCGAATGCCAAGAATGTGATGGAGGTGATGCGGCTCTCGGCACGGGCGGGGACCGAGGTGCATATTCGGGCCACCGGACCGGATGAAGTTGCTGCCGTGAAAGTCATTGCCGCCCTGCTGACTGAGTGACGAATTGAATACCACGCCCGATCGAGCCCCCCAGATGGACCCCACGCGCACGTCCTTTGAAGCCTACTTGAAGTTTCTGTCCGAAGCGCCCAACGACGGCACGCCGACGGTGTTGGAAACCTCGCTTGCGCTTTCACTGCATTTCGACGCGCTGGCAACGCAAAGCGTCATGTCGCGGCGTGATCCCGACAAGCTTGTTCTTGGCTACACACGGACGATGATGGCGTTTTTACTGTTGCAGCCGGCGCCCGCCAGGATTTCGATGATCGGCCTCGGCGGGGGATCATTGCTCAAGTACTGCTATCGGCATCTGCCGGATGCCAAGGTTGTCGCCATCGAAATCGATCCGGCGGTGATTGCCCTGCGCGATACGTTTCACATTCCGCCCGACGACGAGCGGCTCGAGGTGGTTTGCGCGGATGGCGCCGAATATGTCAAGAGTCAGGGCGCGCGGCCGGAGGTCATCCTGGTGGATGGCTTTCTCGCCCATGGCATGCCAACACAATTGGGCAGCGCGGACTTCTACGCGGCGTGCCACGCTAGGCTCGCCGACGATGGAGTATTGGTCGCCAACTTCATCGACAGCGATGCCGATATTCCGTTCTATATGGAAGAAATTCGTTCGGTGTTCGGCGACTCCTTTTCCATTTCTCCCTCTGAGGACAGTTGCAACTACGCGCTGTTCGCCTGGAAGGGCGCGCAGGCACTTCCCTCGCTGGACGAATTGCTGATGCGTGCGCGCGCTCTGGAAACCACGCATCCGCTGAATCTGCGCTCGGCCGCGCGTCGCTTGAAACAGGGCAAACGGCTGGCGGCGGATCACAACTTCTGGCAAAAGCTCGCGGGCTGACGCGTTCGCCGGCCGATGCCGAATAGACGCGGTCTGAACTGAAGGTAACGCTCACCGATGTGACCATGCCGATTCCATACTTGCGCAGATTGACCGGGAGGGAACGCAGTCCGGAGGCCGACCGGCAACTGGCACGCTATCTTGCGTTTGTGGCAGGCGCCACCAACGCAGGCGGATTCCTGGCGGTGCAGCAATACACCTCCCATATGTCGGGCATAGTGTCCGCCATGGCCGACAATCTGGCGCTCGGCAGCATCGGGCTCATCCTGGACGGCCTGGGTGCCTTGTTATCGTTTCTGGCGGGTGCGGCCTGCTCTGCGATTTTGATCAACTGGGGGCGGCGCGAGCGCCTGCACAGCGAATTCGCGCTGCCGTTGATGCTTGAATCCGTGTTGCTGGTGTGTTTCGGTCTGCTGGGCAGCAATCTCGAGCGTCACGAATGGCTGTTCGTGCCGGCGACGGTCATGGTGCTTTGCTTCATCATGGGGTTGCAGAATGCCATGATCACAAAGCTCTCGAAGGCCGAGATCCGCACCACGCACATAACGGGTATGGTCACCGACATCGGCATTGAACTGGGTAAGCTGTTCTACTGGAACCTGGCCAGGGCCAATTCCGCCAAGCCAACTGTGCTGGCCGACCGGAGAAAGCTGCGGGTGCTCGTTACGCTGGTCGCGCTGTTCTTTGCCGGCGGTGTAGTCGGGGCGGTAGGGTTCAGGCATGTTGGGTTCAGTGTCACCCTGCCATTGGCCACATTGCTGCTCGCACTTGGTGCCGTACCTGTCATGGATGACGTGCGAAGCCACATGTTGCGCTCGGACTTCCTTCCGCGGCTGGCCGCCCGCGCGCGCGCATGGGCACGGGAGGTGAAGCGCGACGTCCACGCGGTGTGGCTCGCTGCGCGCGATCCCCGCACGCCCTGGTATGCGAAAGCGCTGGCCATGCTGGTCGCCGCCTATGCGTTGTCTCCGATCGACCTGATTCCGGACTTCATCCCGATTCTTGGCTATCTGGACGATGTGGTGCTGGTGCCCCTCGGCGTGTTGCTGGTGGTCCGGATGATCCCGCTTGAAGTGATGGAAGAGCATCGGGCCGCCGCCGCGCTCGCTGCGGAGCGTCCCGGCAGCCGCATTGCGGTCGCCGTGATTGTTGCGCTCTGGCTTTCCGCGGCTGCGGTGGCAGTGGCCTGGCTGGCGCGGCTGCGCATTTGATGCGTGCGCCGCCGGCCACCAGGTCAATCGCAGGCAGGTGGGCGGGCCAATGAAGCGGGACGCTCAAATGGGGGACGCTCAAATGACTCGAGTGACTGAAATGACCAGTCAAAAAATCAGATTTTTTCGATCACGGATTCCCTCATTCGAATGCACACCTGGCTGCCATGACTGTTGTGGGCCCGTGATGGCGTCGACGGAGGAGATGTCGAGGCTTCCCGTAAAAAGCGATGCCGAGCACGAAGCTGCGCTTGAAAACCTAAGTTGCCCCCATCTTGGCAGCAAGGGTTGCCAGGTTTATGCCGAGCGCCCGTTGATCTGCCGTCTGTTTGGCACGACGCCCCGGCTGGCCTGCCCGAATGGAAACCGGCCGGAGTTGATGGTCGATCCTGATATAGATCGCCGGATTCAACGCTTCTTCGTTGAAACACGTCATGTATTAGTCTGAGGGAGGTCTTGACGAGAGACGTTCCTTGCTCGATCCCTTTCGCGGTTTCCAGAAACATCGAGGAGCACGCGCGATTTCGACATATTAGCTTGGGTGTAAACGGCATTGGCGAGCGATGCCGTACCCCACTCTCGTGGGACGTCATGCCGGCAGCCGTCAAAGCGACCCGAGTTCGTGCGTGTTCACGCCGTGTCAATTCGTCAATGGCCGCACGGCGGGGACGAACGCGGCTCGCGCTTCATCGGCGCTTCCGATCCGCCCGGTGACATCGCGAGGCGACAGGCCGATCAAACAGTAAGGTTGGCAGGCTGCTGAAATACTGTTTTTCGAAAATCGACGTGAGGCAGGCGGCCCGAAGAACGCGCAAAGTCGAATCGTACATTATTCATAATTATCGAAATATCTAATTGCAAATAAGCTCATGGGATGCATCGGAGCCAATATACAGATTGTCGAGCGGAGTGCAACCGGAGTTTGGCTGATTTGCCGCATCCCTACTTGTTATGTAAGGGCAAATCATGACTTTAATCCCGGTGAGTACCTCCCATAATCCGCCGCAGGCAACTGCGCTATATCTCGTTTTCCCATCCTGGACCCAGATGCCCGCTTGAGCGGCGCTATTGTTCTCAAGAATCTTGTAGTTAACCTTGCACACGACAGATTGTTGAGGCACGTTCAAACCCTGACTCGGTTGGGTCACGTAACTAACACTGCCTGGGGGATTCCTCGGCCTAGCCCAAATGATAATGGTCTGGGTTGTGGCCGAGACATTTGGTGCCATCCCGCCACAAGAATCTATATATTTGTTTCCGGCATAATCTACTATTCTTCCTGCTGTGCTAACACTATTTTCTCCGGAAAAAGATGGGCGATTCACGCATCCTGTCGAGGTAAATGATATCGCAGCGCAGAAGAAAAGTAGAGGATAATATCTTTTCATGATGTGAATATCCTATAACAGGATTATGGTCGACAGTGAAAAGAAGGGAGCCAAAAAGGATGGTTTCAGGAAAATTTCCAGAGATTTTTCATATTTTTCCGTAAATTGATCATAGGCGAAGACGTCATCAAGGACCAGATCGACATCCGCTACATCTTCAACCTACGGAGCGTTCATGGGTGGGAAGCATGTAAATCAAAAGGCCGTAGACGCCCGCCGCCGACTCGATAAGTTCGCCTTTAACCTCTGGCCAGGCGCTACGCTTATTTATCCTCGCGCGGTCCGCCGTGCTGCGTTAGGTATACATGTGCAAAGGGGCTTGACGAGCCGGAGTGATCGGAAGGACCGTTCCCGTACGCGCTGTGTAGGACCAAGGTCCAATTGAATCATAGTGTCGGTGTGACACTATGTACTTGCAGTCTAGGAATAGGAGTAGTGCAAACCTGTGATGCGGACGCGCTAACTTGGGGGCAGCGGAACTGCCATTCGAGCCAGGGTTTCGTCGGCATGCTGCGCGGCATGGAAACCCCTTGCACCGGATGACTCTCGTACCGACGTCCGTGCTTTGTGCGATTTGATATGGAGTCGCTAACATGAAATATCCCTTAATCGCGTTGGCCATTGCGGTCTCCGGGTGCGCCACCCCACCGCCACCACCGTCAGACGTTCGTCCCGTCGGCCAAAGTCAGCTTGCCCCCAAAGCGGCCGCTCAATGCATCGGGTCTAAATGGGCGAACAGCTCTGGCCAGGTGGTCTACATGCAGTACATGCTCGCTAACGACCAGGCATTCGATGTCTACGTTCCAGGCCAGCAACCACCAAGCGGCTCGGCCGCCATCGTACGCCAAGGCGCGAGTGGGTCCGGTTCATCGGTGGGTTTCCGCGGCACCGACAGCAATGCGGCTAGCGCCATCAGCCAGTGCCCGTAGGCCTGGGAGCCGCTGTTACTCCCGCGCCAACGCAGCAACGCTTATCGGGGGGGTATGAATCGTCGCATGGTAATTCTGGTGCTGGCTTGCTTATCGGTCATGCCGGCTATCGCGCTTGGCGCTAGCAAGGAGGAAAAGCAGGGGAAAGTACGCAAAGCGGCACAGGATTCTTTGGCTGCCCTCTACAGGGTGCAACCGTCGGCGCGCAAGGCTGTGGAGTCTGAGGCAGGCTATGCGGCGTTCAGCAACTTCGGCATGAAGATCCTCCTCGCTGGCGGAGGGTCGGGTGAGGGCGTCGCGGTCAATAACAAGACCAAGGCCATGACCTATATGAAGATGGCGGAGGTCCAGGCCGGCCTCGGCATGGGCGTGAAGAAATTCCAGCTGGTCTGGGTATTCGAGAACGAGACCGCGCTGAACGATTTCATCACGTCCGGGTGGGCGTTCGGTGGGCAAGCAACCGCCGCGGCGAAAGCCGGCGACAAGGGCAGCGCGTACCAGGGGGCGATAGCCGTGGGGCCTGGCGTCTGGCTCTACCAGCTTACCGATAAAGGCTTGGCGATCGAACTCACCGCTAAAGGGACCAAGTACTACAAGGACGACGATTTGAACTGAGCCTGGCCGCTCCGGCTTAAGGAGCGGGATGGAGAATTGCCCGGAATTTAGGCGCGCTACGACATCGGAGCGGATATTGCCAACGCGCAGTGGCTTTTCTTCCATGTTTGCGGGGCAGAGCCTATTGTCTACTGACTCCCTTGGAGAGCCCGCATCGCGGGATGCCAGAGTCGATGGGGCATTCAGAATTCGTAATTGATGGATAGATCGAGGACAAAGTTGGTTGCCCGCTGCGTGATCGGGCTGTGCGCCGCGCTGCTAGCCAGTTGCCCTATTGCGGTGTCGGCGGTCAGCAACCAGTGCTTGCGGAAGTACCAGACCGTAGTGATGGCGGCACCGTACGACACAAGTCCCGGGCCGGGATTGTATTGGGGGTAGCCAGAACGCGCCGCCTGGAGTTGGCTGACACCGAACCACGCATTCATATAGCGGGCGTCAGCAAAAGTTATCGTGGGACCAGCGAACCAGTAGAACCTCTCCGAACTGCCCGGCAGCGGCAAATAGACACCCAGATCGCCTATCCATCCGTCGGTACCACCCATGCTGCGCCGGAGATCGGCGCGGACCACCAGCGGAAATTCTTTCGATACGGCATATTCCAGAAACAGTTTGGCTTCCGGGGCAACGTTGATATTGCCCATGCCGTTCAGATGCCCGGGATCGTCGGCTGCCCGTCGCCCCAGGTTATAGGTAATGGCGGCGCCGCCACGCCAGTGCGTCGCGCGCAGCAAATTGATGCCAATGCCTTCGCCAGTAGAGGCAAAGAACAGGTCGCCGTAACGGATATCGATGCTTGGGCCGACCAGCCAATGATATTGCTGGGCGCCGTCATACCTCGGCCGCAGGCTGGTGCCGAGACCCAGCCGGACTTCCCATTCGGGAATACTCCGCTCGAACAGCTTTATCAGTGGCACACCGGCCGAGTATTGCCATTCGGCGGCAGGTGATGGTGTTTGTGCCCGGGCCGGGGCGATGAAACCGGCGAAGGTGGCCAGCAGCGCGGCGAGAAGATGGTGCGCCAGCCTGCTTCCATGGCCGCTCGCCCGACCTATCCGCTTCGTGTGACGGTTCGACACACCACCTCCGTTTCACATGTTGGGGCGACCTGATTTCTGTAGAGAGCCTGGCTGCCATCTTACAAGTAGGGTAGTGCGCGAAAGCCATGCATGCGCGCTGTTTTCACCATGCGCGCGCCAAATCCGACGAATTCGTGCACATTTTTACGTTGGAGCACTGCGCGGGATATGGCTTGCGGAGAGTCGTAGTCGGTGCGCCATCGCGAAGTTCTGCTTCGACGCAAAGGCGTGGGCGGATGTCGCGGAGATCGGCCCGGCGAGCGGCCGCCAAGGTCTACTCCCTGCCAAAACCGCTTCGCCCCTTCGACCGGCATTTACGGGGATATGCTGCTCCAGGCGCTATTCGGGCATCCGTGTGCCGGAAAGGCTGGATTCCCTCGACAAATCAACGGGTCGTCAGGGATGTGGCGGATGTTCTGCGAATCCCCGCCGACCCGCCTCCTCAACAGAGGGGTAGCACGTGCATTGCCAATTTTTTGGTATTATTTTTGGAAAAGATAATTTAGTTAGCTAAAGGAGTGCGTGAGGTATGGCAACGAACACCAAGGTCAAGGCGCTGACGATTACCAATCCCGCATGCCTGGTCGATGGCTCGGATAGCGAGTTCCGGCACCTGGTCAACGGCCTGCTGCCGTTCGCCGCCCGCCTGCTGTCCGTGCGCGATGGTTTCGGCAGCCTGATCGGCCTGACCGGCGTCCAGTATTCGCTGATCCGTTCAATCGCGCATCTCTCCGCGCAAGGCGAAGTGACGGTGAACCAGTTGGCCGAGCATCTGCATTTGAGCGGTCCGTTCGTTACCATCGAAACCGGGAAACTCAAGAAGCTCGGCCTGATCGACAAGAAGGCCCACCCCGAGGACAAGCGCAAGATGCTGCTTACGGTGGCAGCGGCGGGCACCCGCTTGCTGAGCGAGCTGACGCCGGTGCAGCAACGTATCAATGACGTCCTCTTCGAAGGCGTCAACCGCACCGAGTTCAAGGTCCTGTGCTCGGTGGTGGATCGCCTTGTGGCGAATGGCGATCGCGCCTCGCTCGACCTGGCGCACCTTCTTGCGCGGCAGCAAAAAGCGTGATGTTCGCTCACGCGGCTGTCCACGCAGTGGCTTCAGTGCGCCGCCCACTGGATCGTGCTGATGTCAATGCCTTCCTGATGCATATCCCATAGCGGGCTGAGCTCGCGCAGCTTGCTTACCGTGTCCCGTACCTGCCGTATCACCTGATCCACTTCCGCCTCCGTGGAGTACCTCCCAAGCGTAAAGCGAATCGAGCTGTGCGCCAGTTCATCGCTGCGCCCCAGCGCGCGGAGGACAAAAGAGGGCTCCAGCGATGCCGATGTGCACGCGGATCCGGATGAAACGGCAACGCCCTTGATCCCCATGATCAGTGACTCACCCTCGACAAAATTGAAGCTGACGTTGAGGTTGTGCGGGATCCGGTGCGACGTGCTGCCGTTGACGTAGACCTCGTCGAGTTGTTCGAGCCCGGCCAGCAGCTTGTCCCGCAATGCGCCAACGCGGCGCGATTCCTCGGCTAGTTCGAGCCTGGCGAGACGGAATGCCTCGCCCATGCCCACGATCTGGTGCGTCGCCAGCGTGCCGGAACGCATGCCCCGTTCGTGCCCGCCGCCGTGCATTTGCGCCTCGATGCGAACCCGCGGCTTGCGCCGGACGTAGAGCGCGCCAATGCCTTTTGGACCGTACACCTTATGCGCGGTCACGGTCAGCAGGTCGATTTTCAGCGCCTGGAGATCGATCGGGATCTTTCCGGCCGCCTGCACCGCGTCGCAATGGAACAGGATGCCGTGTTCCCGGCACAGGTTCCCGATGGCCGCAACCGGATGGATCACGCCAATCTCGTTGTTGACCATCATGACCGACACCAGGATGGTGTCCGGGCGAAGCGCGGCGCGCAGCTTGCCAAGGTCAAGCAGGCCATCTTCCTCGACGTCGAGATACGTGACATCAAAGCCCTGCCGCTCCAGTTCCCGGCAGGTGTCAAGCACGGCCTTGTGCTCGGTCTTGACCGTGACGATGTGTTTTCCCTTGCCGCCGTAGAAGTGGGCCGCGCCTTTCAGCGCCAGGTTGTTCCCCTCTGTCGCGCCCGAGGTCCAGACGATCTCGCGAGGATCCGCGTTCAGCAGTGCGGCTACGTGCGCGCGCGCGGTCTCCACGGCTTGCTCGGCTTCCCAGCCATAGCTGTGGCTGCGCGAGGCCGGGTTGCCAAAGTGCTGGTACAGGTACGGCACCATCTTGTCGACGACCCTGGGGTCGACCGGCGTCGTGGCGCTGTAGTCCATGTAGATCGGGCGTGCGGTGGCTGCGTCCTGCATTCCTTGGTTCTCCTGATGCGGTTGATGCGCCTTTGGTCCGCGTGATGCGCGGGCCGGCGGCGAGAGCTTGCCGCGAGTCTACCGCCGGCCGGGGAAAAAACACGTTGGCACCATGCCGCCGGTAGGGTTGCTCGTCGGCTTGTCCGCAACGCCGAATCAACCGGATCCGGTTGAAAGCCGCGCGGACAATTGCCCGGAAAGTCATGCCGGCAAAGGGTTTCAGCGTTCGTGACGGATTTCATGCGTGCCAACGATGAGTACTGCATCAAGGGTTTTTACCAATTTGCATACCGATGAATAGTAGCGTTTATTAGTAGCTAAGTTATAAAGCTAAATGGCGCCGCGGGACCGGACTGCGCCAACCCGGTTAAGGGGTGCCCATGAACCACGATGACGAGACGCAGGTTCTCCTCGGCTCCCCCGCAGGCAGCGATGCGGCGGGGCGCGAGCTCCCGCTTGGTGCGCATCTGGTCACGGCGCGCCGCGGCTACTTCCATCATGGCATCTATGTTGGCGGCAACCGGGTGGTGCACTACGCCGGATTTTGCGCGGCATGGGATCGCGGCCCGGTGGAGGAGACCACGCTAGACCGCTTCTCCGGCGGCCGCGAAGTCAGCATGCGGGCGCACGTGCACGCCAAATACAGTGGCGAGGAGGCCATGCGCCGTGCCCGCTCTCGGCTCGGCGAGGAAAACTACCGTCTGCTCACCAACAACTGCGAGCATTTCTGTTCGTGGTGCGTGTCCGGCGAAAGCCGCAGCGAGCAGGTGGAAGCCTGCCTGCACCATCCCTGGACATCGATTCCCCTGATCGCAAGCCTGCTCCGGGCCATTTTTGCGGCGCTGGGTCCGTCGTTGCGCGAAGCCTGACCCCACAACCAAGGGTTTTCACCAGCTTGAATGGCGGCATGGATTGGCATTCAATACTACCTAAGTTACAAAGCTAATAAACGAAGCAAAAAACGACAAGTGAAGCAGCGGATCGGAATGCGATCCGCGCCACGGTTTCCATACAGGAGGGATGATGGCCGAAACCCATGCACAGCGCGACGCCGATGCCGACGAGCAGCGTCGCTTTCGCAGCACGCTCGCGATGTTCGCCACGGGCGTGGCGGTGATCACCGCGCCCCGCGCCCAAGGCGCACCGGTGGGCATCACGGTGGCGTCGTTCAACTCAGTCTCGCTCGATCCCCCGCTGATCCTGTTCTCGGTGGACCGGCGTTGCCTGAGCCTGGACGATCTTTGCGCGACGCCACGCTATGCCGTCAACGTGCTCGAGGCGAGCCAGCAAGACCTTTCAAACCGCTTTGCCAGGGCGAACTCCGGCAAGTGGGACGGCATCGGTATTGCCCCGGAGGGGAGCGGCCAGGCGGTGCTCCTGCCCGACGCGCTCGCCACCTTCGAATGCGAGCCGTATGCGCGCCATGACGGCGGCGACCACGTGATCTTTATTGGACGCGTCGTTCGCCACCGGGCCCGGCCGGATGGCAGGCCACTGGTTTTTTTCGGAGGCAGGTATCGCGTTCTCGACGAGACGCCCGCCGCCGCTTGATTCAACGACAGATACGTATTTAGGAGAGAAGACATGGTCAAGACAGGTAGCCGGCATATCGACATGCTGCGCGACGGCCGCGAGGTCTATCTGGATGGCAAGCGGGTCGCGGATGTAACGACCGACCCCGCATTCCGGAACTCGATCCGCAGCTACGCGAACCTCTACGACTTCCAGGCCAGCCCGGAGAACATCGAGAAGATGACCTTCGAGTCGCCGGACACCGGCGAGCGCGTAAGCCGGATCTGGCAACTGCCCGAGAGCTACGACGATCTGGTCGAGCGCCGGATGGCCTTAGAGGCCTGGACGGAACTGCACTACGGCTTCATGGGCCGCTCGCCCGACCATGTCGCATCCTGCATTTCCGGCATGTACATGGGGATCGACGTCTTCGAGCAATACGACCGGGCCCGGGCCGGCGCCCTGCGCGAGTACTACAAGTACGCCCGGGACAACGATCTCTTCCTCACCTACGTCATCGTCAATCCTCAGGCAAACCAGTCCAAGGCGGCGCACGAGCAGGAAGACAAGTACCTGGCGGTGGGCATCGTCGACCAGGATGCCGAAGGCATCACGGTGCGCGGCGCAAAGATGCTGGCAACCAGCGGCATCATGGCCAACGAGGTATTTTGCAGCTGCATCCAGCCCTTGCGCGAGGGCGATGAGATGTATGCGCTTTCGTTCGCCGTGCCCATGAACATCAAGGGCTTGAAAGTCATGTCGCGCAAATCGTACGAGGGCAACGCGACTTCGGTTTTCGACAACCCGCTGTCGAGCCGCTACGACGAGAACGACGCGGTCCTTTACTTCGACGACGTCAAGGTGCCATGGGAGCGCGTCTTTATCGCGGGCGATGTCGGCATGTGCGCAAAGCAGTTTCATGCCACGCCGGCGCATAGCTACCAGAACTACCAGTGCCAGGTCCGGCTGATGGTGAAGCTGCGCTTCCTGGTGGGCATCGCGCAGCGCATTACCGAGGTCAACGGCACCAATGCCTTCCCGCAGGTGCGGGAGATGCTGGGCCAGCTCGCCGCCGAGGCGGCCATGGTGGAGGCCTGGGTCTATGGCATGGAATCCAAGGGTCATATGGAGAAGGGCTACTTCGTGCCCGACCGTAACCTGCTGTACGGATCGCAGGTCATCACCCAGCAGCTCTACGCCAAGGTCCTCAACGCCCTGCGCGAACTGGCGGGTGGCGGAATGATCATGCTGCCGTCGAGCATCCGCGACTTCGAGAACCCGGCACTGGCCTCGATTATCGACAAGACGCAGAAGTCGCCGGCCTGCAGTCCGGAAGAGCGCGTCAAGTTCTTCAAGCTTGCCTGGGACGCCGTCGGGTCCGAGTTTGCATCGCGCCATAACCAATACGAGATGTTCTATGCAGGCGCGGGCTTCGTCACCAAGGGGCACGCCTATCGATCCTACGACTGGAAGAAGGCCACCGACCTGGTCGACAACATCTTGGGCAGCTATTCGCTGGGCGCGGAGCTGGGCCAGGTGGCGCGCGCTGCCTGAGCAGGCAGCCGCTTTTTGAGATTCGCTGACACCCACGGAGATAACCATGGCGATCAACAAGCTTCACGATGAGTTTCACACCATTGATATGGAGAGCGGCTGGGAGGTGCCTCCCGGCTATCCTTCGGGCATCCAGCAAAAGATACTCTCCGGCTCCCTTGACGAAGGCGGCGGCCGCGGCAGCCGCACGCGCCTGCTGCGATTCCAGCCCGGCGTCTTCACCACCGCGCCGTTCGTCCATCGCTACTGGGAGGAAGTGTATCTGCTCAGCGGCGACCTGACCGTCGGTAATGACGAGCGCGGCGAGGGCGGGCGGGCTTTCGATCCGAACACCTATGCATGCCGTCCGCCGGGTGCTTATCACGGTCCCTTCAAGTCGAACGCGGGTTGCATGCTGCTGGAAATCCATTACTTCGACCCGGCCTGATCATGGTGGCGACCATAGATTCCGTGATGGGCCAGCTCTCGGCGGGCACCGCCGATGCGGCGTCGCTGCTGGCGGATTGCGTGGAGCGCGCCTGCAATCCCGGCGGGGAGGGGGCTCGCGTGTATCCGCACGGCGTGAGCATGGCCGCGTCGAAGCAAGCCACGGCCAGCGACATATTGCGCAGACAAGGCGTTGTCGGGCGGCTCTCTGGCTTGCCGATTTCGGTCAAGGATCTGTTCGATGTGCAGGGCGACGTCACGCGGGCCGGCGCCCGCGTGCTGCCCGAGCAGGCTGCCACGGTTGACGCGGTCGCGATTGCACGGTTGCGCGCGGCCGGCGCGGTCTTCGTCGGCCGCACCAATATGACCGAGTTCGCGTACTCCGGGGTTGGCACCAATCCGCACTACGGCACGCCCCGCAATCCGTTCGAGCGCGCGGTTGGCCGCATTCCCGGCGGTTCCTCGTCCGGGGCGGCGGTGTCGGTGACGGACGGCATGGCCGTGGCCGCGATCGGCTCGGATACGGGCGGCTCGTGCCGGGTTCCTGCGGCGCTCTGCGGCATCGCGGGGTTCAAGCCCACCGCGCGCCGGGTGCCGCTGCAGGGCACGGTGCCGCTGTCGCCCAGCTATGACTCGATCGGTTGCCTGGCGCAGACGGTTGCCTGCTGCGCCGCGCTCGACGGGGTCATGGCGGGGGAACCGGAGGTGCCGTTGACAGCAAGGCCGGTACGTGGCCTTCGGCTGGCCGTGGCACGGAACGTGGTGCTCGACGGGCTTTCCGGCGAAGTCGCCAGTGCCTATGAGCGGGCTCTTGGCCGGCTGGCTGCCGCCGGCGCCTTGCTGCGTGAGGTTGCCTTCAATAGCTGGAACCAGTTGCCGGAACTGAACATCAACGGGGGCCTGGTGGCGGCGGAGGCGAGCGCGTGGCATGCCGGGCGGGTCGCCGCCCAGGCGGATCGGTACGACCCGCGAGTCCTGTCGCGCATCCGGATGGGCGAGCAGCAGAGCGCGGCGGATTACCTGCGGATGCGCGCCCGGCGCGAAGCGCTATGCCGGGAGGCACAAGGGGAGTTGCAATGGTTCGACGCAGTGGTGCTGCCGACCGTGCCGATCGCGGCACCGCGGATTGCCGACCTGGCCGATGACGCCGCGTTCTTTAGTGCCAACCGGCTATTGCTGCGCAATCCCGCCATCGCCAATGTGCTCGACCTGTGCGCACTGACCATGCCGTGCCATGAAACGGGCGAGGCACCGGTCGGGCTGATGCTGTTCGGCCAGCCGATGGCGGACCGGCGACTACTCGCCATCGGCATGGGCATGGAGTGCATCCTGCGTAGCCACGAGGAGTAGACGCCTTATCCGCCGGCAAGGCTTTGTGTCGGCTTCTGACAACGAGGAGGAGAGATCATGTTTCATTTTCGGTTCAAGCCGATGTTCCTGGCCGGCACGATGCTGGGCGCTTCGGCGCTCGCCGCGGCCCAGCCGGGCAAGATCAGCGACGGCGTGGTGAAGATCGGTGTTTTGACGGATATGTCGTCGATATTTTCCGATATTGGTGGAAAAGGGTCACTGGTGGCCGCCCAGATGGCGGTGGACGATTTCGGCGGGAAGGTGCTGGGATCGGACATCAAGGTGGTCAGCGCCGACCATCAGAACAAGACCGATGTGGCCGGGACCATCGCGCGCGACTGGTTCGACAACCAGAAGGTGGACGTCATCCAGGACGTATTGCCGTCCTCGGTGGCGCTCGCGGTGTCCAATCTCGGCAGGGAGAAGCACAAGCTGGTGATTGCCAGCGGCGCCGGCACGACCAGGCTGACCAACGAGGATTGCTCGCCCTACACCATCCAGTATTCCTATGACACCTATGCCTTTGCAGCCAACACCGTCAAAGCCCTGTCAAAGGGCGGCGACAACAGCTGGTACTTCCTGACGGTCGACTACGCGTTGGGAGCGTCCCTTGAGAAAGACGCGGTCGATGCATTGACCTCGGTAGGGGGGAAGGTGATCGGGAAGGCAAAGCATCCCATCAATTCCCCGGACCTTTCGTCCTATCTGCTGCAAGCCCAGGCATCGGGCGCCAAGGTGATCGGCCTGGCCAACGCCGGCAGCGATACCGTCAACGCATTGAAGACCGCCCGGGACTTCGGCATTGGCGGCGCGGGAAAGCAGAAGCTGGCGGGACTGCACATGTTTATCAGCGACATCCACAGTCTCGGCCTGCAAGCGGCACAAGGGATGATGCTGACCACTTCCTTCTATTGGGACCGAGACGATGCCACGCGTGCCTGGTCGCAGCGGTTCTTCGACAAGACCAGGAAGATGCCCACGCTCGTGCAAGCCGGTGTGTACTCGTCGACGATGCACTACCTGAAGGCCGTCCAGGCCGCGGGCACCGACGAGACCGACGCGGTGGTGTCGAAGATGAAGTCCAGCCCCGTCAACGACTTCTTTGCGGCCAATGGAAAGATCCGCGCCGACGGGCTGATGGTGCATGACATGTATCTCGCCGAGGTCAAGACGCCGCAGGAGTCCAGGAAACCATGGGACTACTACAAGATCAAGCAGGTCATTCCAGCCAGCGAAGCATTCCGGCCGATTTCGGCAAGCAAATGCGCGCTGATCAGGAAGTGACGGTTAGCAACTAGCAACTACGGAGACATGAACATGCTGACATTCGATATTGAGACACGCACTGGCAGGTGGCAGCGCGTTGTGGACATCAGGCAGCTTGTCATCGCGGGCTGGACGGGGAGAGATGCCGACGCGATGGAGAAGCACATCCGCGAGCTGGAGGCGTTGGGCGTAAGGCGGCCATCGGCCACCCCGGTGTTCTACCGGGTTGCGGCGGACCGGCTGCAATCGCAGCCCGCGATCCAGGTCAGCGGAGGCGCCAGCAGCGGCGAAGTGGAGTTCCTGCTGATCAAGCACCAGGGTGAAATTTTCGTCGGCATCGCCTCGGACCACACGGACCGGGAGGTGGAGACCTACGGCATCACGGTGTCCAAGCAGATGTGCGACAAGCCATGCGCGCAGGTGCTCTGGCGTCTGGCGGACATCGGCAAGCACTGGGACCAGCTTGTCCTGCGTGCCTACGCGACCATCGGCGGCGAGCGGGTCCTGTACCAGCAGGGGCCGGTCACGGCGATGCGTTCGCCCCAGGACTTGCTCGACAGGTTTGCGGAGCAGGGCGGCAGTTTCGACGATGGCACCGCCATGCTGTGCGGCACGCTGGCCGCGATCGGTGGCATCCGGCCGGCGGATCGCTTCGAGATCGAATTGGAGGATCCGGTGCTGGCTCGCTCGCTGCACCATGCCTACGCCGTCGAGGCGCTGCCCGTCCACGGATAAGGCCGCCGGCCAGATCCGCATTCCCGATGCATGCCAGAGGCGAACAAACGATGCCCCACGAAGATTCCATATTAGAAACGCGCGGCCTGACCAAGTCGTTCCGCGGCTTCACCGCTGTGAGCGACGTCAACCTGCGGGTGAACCGCGGGTCCATCCATGCCTTGATCGGCCCCAACGGCGCCGGCAAGACCACGTGCTTCAACCTGCTCACCAAGTTCCTAGAGCCGACGACCGGCACGATCCTGTTCAACGGCATCGACATCACGCGCGAGAAACCGGCGCAGATCGCCC
>NZ_JBFTOX010000028.1:0-112179 GCF_056398185.1 Cupriavidus sp. 05L310 | reverse complement strand
GACCTTGGCACGGATGACTTTCTGTTCCTGAGTCATGGCGGACTCCTTGTGGATTCCGCCGCACACTGGCACTCTGGGCTACGCCCTTCGCACCGATGTGCGGCGGCATGGATAACCAACCACTGTCAGATTTAGTCTAGGCTATTACATTTTAAGCCTTTGAAGTTAAGCAGCCAAATTCACCTCACTTGCCCCCCAATCGTCACCACCTTCCGCACCGGACTCGACAACACCAACGACGTAGTCACCGCCCCATGCACCGCCAGCGCATCCACCACACGCTCCAGCCCGCTAGGATCGCCAATCGCGCAACGCACAATAAAGCAATGCTCTCCGGTCACACGATCGGCACTCAACACCTCCGGCATACTCTCAAAGAGCCTCACATACTTCTGGATATAAGCATGCGTGGTCTCGATATGGATGATTGCCTGCAGGCCAAGCCCCACCGCCCGCAAGTTCACCCTCGCCCCATATCCCTCGATCACCCCCGCGTCCTCCAGCTTGCGCACCCGCTCGCTCATGGCAGGCTGCGACAGCCCGATGCGCTTGCCGAGCGCCGCCAGGCTCTGGCGCGCGTCGGCCTGCAAGGCTTCGAGGATCAGTCGGTCCTTCTTGTCCAGCTCCATCCAGCGCTCCCTTGACGCCCGGCGCGCGCCGCCGATGACTCATCGGTACGCCGCGCTGTTTTCCAATGCCTTCCCATGTATCGCAATGGCATGCCCCGATTATGCTGGAACACGCCCGGCTCGATGCAGGGCCCCATTCTCTTGCGGAGACAATATGCAACTCGTAGGCATGCTCGATTCCCCCTATGTGCGCCGCGTCGCCATCTCGCTGCGCCTGCTGGATTTGCCGTTCGAACACAAGCCGGTCTCGGTGTTCAGCACGTTCGCGGAATTCCACGCGATCAATCCCGTGGTGAAGGCGCCCACGCTGGTTTGCGATAACGGCGTGGTGCTGATGGAGTCCGGCCTGATCCTCGACTACACCGAAACGCTGGCCAGGCGCAGCCTGATGCCAGCGGATCCCGGCCGGCGCCAGCACGCGCTGCGCTTGACCGGGCTGGCACTGGCCGCCTGCGAGAAGACGGTGCAGATCGTCTACGAGCGGAACCTGCGGCCGGCGGACAAGCAGCATGAACCGTGGATCGGGCGCGTGCAAGGCCAGTTGCTCGCGGCGTACTCGGCACTGGAAGTGGAACTGGCGGGCGCGGCGCTTCCAGCGGACGAGCGCTTGCTCACGCAAGCCGACGTGACCACCGCCGTGGCGTGGAGCTTCACGCGGATGATGCTGCCGGAATCCGTCGATGCGCGCACGTACCCGGCGCTCGCGTCGTTCAGCGCCGCCGCGGAACGGCTGGCCGCGTTCAAGGACACGCCGCAGACGTGACCCCTTCCGCGCCGGCCGGTCATCAGTGCGCCAACGCCTGTGCAAGCGCGCGCAACAAGCCGGCGCCATCGCCCCGCCAGGCACTGCCATGCATGCAGGCCAGGGTCGTGGGCTCGAGCAGCGCCATGCGCTCAAGCATGGCGCCTGCGTTCGGCGTGTGTGAGAAATAATCCATGCCGCGCCGGAACGCTTCGCTGGGCCCCAGGATATCGGCGTCGGTGAGAGGGGGAAGGCCGGAACCGCCCTGGGTGAACAAGTCGCCGCAGAGCAGCGTGCCGGTGCGCTCTTCCATCAGGAACCCGCACTCCCAGGCATGCGGCAGATGCGGCGTATCGAGCCAGCGCACGGTATGGCGGCCAAGCGCTACGGCTTGCCCGTCCGCCAGGCCCTGCGCGGGCCGGTCGGCCAGGTCGTTGATGGACACCATCGCCGCAATGCTGCCGCACAGCGGCGATGCGTGGGGCGCCGCGGCCAGCCAGTCATTGAGCGAGCCGCATTCGTCGGCCTCCACGTGCGAAAAGGAAATATGGCGCAGCCGGTCTGGCGCCATCACGCTGGCCAGGGCTTCGCGCACCAGCGGGAACATCTTGCGCGGCCCTGTGTGGAACAACAGCGGCTCGTCATCAAGGATCAGGTACTGGTTGAAAGAGAAGCCGCCGGGACCGCCGTCGATGGTGACCGGGGTATTGATCCGATAGATCCCGTCTGCGATTTCATGGACATTGGTACCCGACAGGGCATTGGTGACAGTCATCGTTGTCTCCTGGAGATCGTCGGGGCGCGGGGCCCGGCCGTCGGTGCCGGCCTGCTTCATTCTAGGCATTGAAACACCGCTGGCACGCCCCCTTTTGCCTGCCTGGATGCACATCTGCTGCCGGCGCATTTTCCCGCGCACCAGCGCAAAATGGGAATGGCTGCGATCTCGCAAGCGGGTAATCGCGTATCCGCGCCAGCCTGGAAGACGGAAGTGCACGATGAATGACGTCAGCGGGACAACCTCCGGCAACGCGGCTCCGGCCGGCAACCGTGCCTGCGTGCGCTTGTTCCTGTGCGGCGACGTGATGACCGGCCGCGGCATCGACCAGATCCTGCCGCATCCGGGCAGGCCGCGCCTGTACGAGCGCGGGGTACGTTCGGCAATCGGCTATGTCGAGCTGGCGGAGCGCGCGACAGGCCCGATGCAGCGGCCCGTTGACCATGCCTATCCCTGGGGCGACGCGCTCGCGCTGCTCGATCACTTCCAGCCGGATGCGCGCATCGTCAACCTGGAAACCGCGGTCACCACCTGCGAGGATGCGCAGCCGGGCAAGGGCATCCACTACCGCATGCACCCCGCCAATGTGCCGTGCCTCACCAGCGCGCGGCTGGATTGCTGCGTGCTCGCGAACAACCACGTGCTGGACTGGGGATGCGCCGGGCTCGACGAAACCCTGGCTGTCTTGCACGGCGCCGGCTTGCTTACCGCCGGCGCGGGACGCGACGAGACGCAGGCCGCCGCGCCCGCCGTGATCCGGCTCGCGCGAGGAGGAAGGGTTCTCGTGTTTGCCTATGCCACCGCGACCAGCGGCGTGCCGGCGGACTGGGCCGCGGCAGCAGGCCGCGCCGGCGTAAGTTTCCTGCCGGACATCTCGGCGCGCGCCGCCGATCGGGTTGCCTGCCAGACAGCGGCGTTACGGTGCGCGGGCGACATCCTGGTGGTGTCGCTGCATTGGGGTGGCAATTGGGGGTTCGATATTTCGCATCAGGAGCGGGCCTTCGCGCACCGGCTGATCGATGCTGGCGGCGCCGACATCGTGTACGGGCATTCGTCACATCATGTGAAAGGCATCGAGGTGTACCGCGAGCGCCTGGTTCTCTATGGCTGCGGAGACTTCCTCAACGACTACGAAGGCATCGGCGGCCACCAGACATACCGGCCTGACCTGGTATTGATGTACGTCCCGCTAGTGGACGCCGCGACCGGCGCATTGCGCGCGCTGTCCGCCGTGCCGATGCAGATCCGCCATTTCCGCCTGCACCGCGCGCCGGAGGAGGGCGTGGCATGGCTGCACGCCACGCTCGACCGGGAAGGCGGCAAGCACGGCGCGCATGTGATCCGCGCAGCGGACGATACCCTGGTGTTGCGCTGGAACGGCTAGCGCGCTACGCGCGAACGGCCTTGGCCATCTCGCTGGTCGCATGCCAGCCCAGCGCCACATACAAGGAGCGGCCCATCTCCGTTGCGTGCAGGATGGCGAACTGGATCTCGCGCCTGGCGAATTCATCCTCGGCCAGTTGCATCAGCCTGCGCCCCAGCCCCTGCTTGCGGTGCGTCTTGTCCACATACACGTTCAGCACGTACCCGCGCTTGTCCTGCGTGGGATGGGACGGATGCGGCGGCCAGTCGATCCCCATCAGGCCGATGCCGGCCACGGGCAGGCCCTGATCCTCCAGCACGAATCCAAAATAGCTGCCATCGCGCAGGCGCGGCTCCAGCCACGGCCGGAACTGCCGCGTCATGGTCTGGAGAATGTCATTGTCGCGGCCGGCCTCGCGGAACATTTCCTCGCGATGGCGGCAGACCAGTTCGACATCGTCGACACCAAGCGAGCGGACTTCCATGGACGGCTTCCTTCGGGTAGCGGGTTGGAGAGAAGTGCGCGCGGCAAGATATTGTCCAGGCCGCGCCAGCACTATCCTAGCGCACGCTCCGCGATTCGAAAATTCTCCGCACCGGCAGCGTGGGCGCTCGCAGCGATTGGCATGCATCATGGTTCGCCGTGGATCCGGAATTGCACTGGCGCGCCAGAACGCATGCAGGGAACCCAGGAAGAAAAAAAGCGAAGCACCAAAGGCGCTTCGCTTTGAGGCCATCCGGCAAGCACGCGCCGGATGGCAGGACGAAAAACTGTCTGTCTTACTGCGTCGTCACTGCTGGCTTGATGCCGTCGGCCGAAGCCACCGGACCGGTCTCGCTCAGGCCGCCGCCAAGCGACCGGTACAGGTCGATGGCGTTGTTCAGGCGCAGTTGCCGCGCCTGGATCAGGTTCTGCTCGGCGGTGAACAGCTGGCGCTGCGCGTCGAGCTGGTCGAGCTGGCTGGAAATGCCGCTGCGGAAGCGACGCGTCGACAACTCGAAGCGCGCCGCCTCGGCGTCGCGCACCTGCGCCTGGCTTGTGACCTGACCTTCCAGCGTGCCGCGCGCCACCAGTGCATCCGCCACTTCCGCGAAGGCCGTCTGGATGGTCTTCTCGTAGTTGGCGATCTGGATATTCTTGCGTGTCTTGGTCAGGTCCAGGTTGGACAGGTTGCGACCGTAATCGAAGATCGGCAGTACCAGTTGCGGCGCGAACGACCACGCGCCGGTGCCTGAGTCGAACAGGTTCGAGAAGACCGGGCTGATCGCGCCAGCATTGGCAGTCAACGTGATGCGCGGGAAAAAGGCCGCGCGTGCAGCGCCGATATTGGCGTTTGCTGAAAGCAACTGCTGCTCGGCCTGGCGGATATCGGGACGCTGCTCGAGCAGGTCCGACGGCAGCCCTGCCGGGATGTCGCTGATGATGCGTTCGTCCGACAGGCGCATCGCTTCGGGCAGGTTCTCGATGGTGCCCAGCGGCTTGCCCACCAGCACTTCGAGCGCGTTCTGCGCCTGCGCGCGCTGGCGTGCCAGCTGCGCCGCGGAGACGCGGGCCTGCGCCACCAGCGATTCGTTGTCGCGCAGGTCCAGCGCCGACGTGGCGCCCGCTTCGAAGCGCTGCTTGGCCAGGTTCAGTGTGTACTCGCGTGTCTTCAGCGTGTTCTGCGCCAGTTCATACTGCTCGGCAAAGGAACGCTCGGACAGGTAGGCCTTGGCAACTTCCGAGACCAGCGAGATCTGCGCGGAACGGCGCGCCTCCTCGGTGGCGAAGAACTGCGACAGCGCGGCATTGGAAAGGCTGCGCACGCGGCCAAAGAAATCGAGCTCGTACGAAGCGATCGACCCGCCCGCCTGGTAGTAGTCGACGATATAGGAATTGCCCGTGGCCGACTGCGCGCGCGCGAACCCCTGGCGCGTCCAGCCGGCCGTAGCGTTGACGGTCGGCAGCAGGTCGGAGCGCTGCACCTGGTACAGCGCGCGCGCTTCCTCGATGCGCAGCGCGGCGGTACGCAGGTCGCGGTTGTTTTCCAGCGAGGTGGCGATCAGCGTTTGCAGGCGCGGATCGCGGAAGAACTCGCGCCAGCCGATCTCGCTCGCATGGCGGCTTTCGCCGGTCTTCACCTCGGCGGCCGCGTACCCTTCCGGCGCGTCCGGATAGTGCGTGGCCACCGGCGGGGCCGGGCGCTCATAAACGGGTGCCAGTGTGCAACCCGAGAGGACGCCCGCCACCAGCAACAGCGTGGTCAGTGTCTTTGTCATTGTCA
Organism: Cupriavidus sp. 05L310; assembly: GCF_056398185.1. Taxonomy (NCBI): domain Bacteria; kingdom Pseudomonadati; phylum Pseudomonadota; class Betaproteobacteria; order Burkholderiales; family Burkholderiaceae; genus Cupriavidus; species Cupriavidus sp. 05L310. The sequence goes on along the minus strand of NZ_JBFTOX010000028.1, from coordinate 106,407 downwards.
GATTCCCTCTTTGGGTTCGAGCCGCTGCTGGTCCAGCATATGCTCGCGCTTGCTGCCCTTGAAACGGCTGCGGATCACCACGAAGAACACCGGCACCAGGAAAATCGCCAGCACCGTGGCGGTGATCATGCCGCCGATCACGCTGGTACCGATGGCGCGCTGGCCACCCGAGCCCGCGCCGGTGGCGATCGCCAGCGGCAGCACGCCCAGGATAAAGGCCATCGAAGTCATCAGGATCGGGCGGAACCGCAAGTGCACGGCTTCAAGCGTAGCGTCGATGACGCTGCGGCCCTGCGCCTGCAGATCCTTGGCGAATTCCACGATCAGGATGGCGTTCTTCGCCGACAAGCCGATGGTCGCGATCAGGCCCACCTTGAAGTACACGTCGTTGGGCATGCCGCGCAGGGTCACGCCCAGCAGCGCGCCGAGCACGCCCAGCGGCACCACCAGCAGCACCGCGACCGGGATCGACCAGCTCTCATAGAGCGCGGCCAGGCACAGGAACACAATGATCAGCGACAGCGTGTACAGCATCGGTTCCTGCGAACCGGCCAGGCGCTCCTCATAGGACTGGCCGGACCACTCGAAGCCGAAGCCCGGCGGCAGCTTGGCGAAGTTCTCTTCCATGATTTTCATGGCTTCGCCGGTACTGCGCCCCGGTGCCGCCTGGCCAGCGATCTTCACTGCCGGCAGGCCGTTGTAACGCTCCAGGCGCGGCGAGCCCATGATCCACTTGGAAGTGGCAAAGGCGGCGAACGCAACCATGTCGCCATTCTTGTTCTTCACGCGCAGCTTGGTCAGGTCGTCGGGCAGCTTGCGGTCGCTGCCTTCGGCCTGGGCAATCACCTTGCGCACTCGGCCTTCGTAGATGAAGTCGTTCACGTAGGCGGAGCCGAACGCGATGGCCAGCGTCGAGTTGATGTTGGCAACCGAAACGCCCAGCGTGCGCGCCTTCTCGCGGTCGATGTCGATCTGCAGCTGCGGCGCGTCTTCCTGGCCTTCGGGGCGTACACCCACCAGCGCAGGATTCTTCGCGGCCATGCCGAGCATCATGTTGCGTGCTTCCATCAGCTTGGTGTGACCCTGGCCGGTGCGGTCCTGCAGGCGGAAGTCGAAGCCCGAGGAGTTACCGAGCTCGGAAATTGCCGGCGGGTTCAGCGGGAAGATGATGGCGTCCTTGATGAAGGACAGCGCACCGAACGCCCGGCCAACCAATGCCTGCGCGGTCTCGTTGGCACCCGTGCGCTCCTTCCAGTCCTTCAGGCGCACGAACGCGATACCGCCGTTCTGGCCGCGGCCGAAGAAGGAGAAGCCCGCCACGGTGATCATCTGGTCCACCACCTTGGATTCCTTCTGCAGGTAGTAGTCCTCGATCTGCTTGAGCACGCCGATGGTGCGCTCCTGCGTGGCACCGTTGGGCAGCTGCACCACCGTGATCATGTAGCCCTGGTCTTCCTCGGGGAGGAAGGACGAAGGCAGGCGCTTGAACAGCACCACCATGCCGACGATGATGAGGGCGTAGATGATCAGGTAGCGGCCGCCACGCTTCAGGATGCGTGCCACCGTGCCCTGGTAGCCAGTGGCGGCGCGCGCGAAGGTGCGGTTGAACCAGCCGAAGAAACCCTTCTTCTCGTGATGATGCCCGGCCTCGACCGGCTTGAGCAGCGTCGCGCACAGCGCCGGGGTGAGCGTCAGCGCCAGCAGCGCCGAGAACGCGATCGACGAGATCAGCGACAGCGAGAACTGGCGATAGATGTTACCCACCGAACCCGAGAAGAACGCCATCGGGATGAACACGGCGGTCAGCACCAGCGTGATGCCGACGATGGCGCCGGTGATCTGGCCCATGGCCTTGCGCGTGGCGTCACGTGGCGAGAGTCCTTCCTCGCTCATGATCCGCTCGACGTTTTCCACCACCACGATCGCATCGTCCACCAGGATACCGATCGCCAGCACCATGCCGAACATCGTCAGCACGTTGATGGAGAAGCCGAATGCCAGCAGCATGCCCGTGGTGCCCAACAGGGCCACCGGCACCACCACCGTGGGGATGATGGTGGCGCGCATGTTCTGCAGGAACAGGTACATCACCAGGAACACCAGCACCACGGCTTCGACCAGGGTCTTGATCACTTCCTCGATCGAGATCTTGACGAAGGCCGAGGTGTCGTAAGGCACCGAGTACTGGTAGTCGGCAGGGAAGAACTTGGACAGCTCTTCCATCTTGGCGCGCACCGCGGTGGCGGTGGCCAGCGCATTGCCGCTCGGGGCCAGCTTGATGGCGATGGCCGCCGACGGCTTGCCGTTGGTACGGGCCAGCGTGGAGTAATCGGCACCGCCGAGCTCGACGCGACCGACGTCCTTGACGCGCACCGAGGAGCCGTCCGGGTTCGTGCGCAACAGGATGTTGGCGAACTGCTCCGGCGTGCTGAGACGGCTTTCCGTGGTGACAGTGGCGTTGAGCTCCGTGCCCTGGGGCGACGGCGTGCCGCCAAGCTCACCCACGGCGACCTGCACGTTCTGCTCCGAGATGGCAGCGGTCACGTCTTGCGGCGTCAGGTTGTAGCCGGTCAGCTTGGCCGGGTCCACCCAGATGCGCATGGCGTACTCGGTACCGAACAGGTCGGCCTGGCCGACGCCCGGCACGCGACGGATCGAATCGATCAGGCTGGCCGAGACGTAGTTACCCAGCTGGATAGCATCGGCCTGCCCGGACTTGGACGAGACCGTCAGGAACATCATGTAGTTGTTCCCGGCCTTGTCCACGCGCACGCCCTGCTGGCGCACCTCCGCCGGCAGGCGCGCTTCCACGCGCTTGAGGCGGTTCTGCACCTCGACCGAGTTCAGGTCGATGTTGGAGCCCGGCTGGAAGGCGATCGTGATCGTCGACAGGCCGGTGGCTTCGCTGGTGGAGTTGTAGTAAAGCAACCCGGGAATGCCGTTGAGCTCTTGCTCGATCACCGAAGTGACCGAGTCTTCAAGCGTCTTGGCGGATGCGCCCGGATAGGTCGCCGTCACCGAGATCGTCGGCGGCGCGATGTTGGGGTACTGGGCGATCGGCAGTTGCACGACCGACAGCAGGCCCCCCAGCACGATGATCAGCGCGAGCACCCACGCGAACACCGGCCGGTCAATAAAAAACTTGGCCATAAAACTGGCTCCCTTCGTTTTGCGCTGTGATTAGCCCTGCTTGGCGTCGGTCTTGTCAGCGGTCACCGCGGCTGGAGCAGAAGCGCCGCCGGCGGCAGGCTGCGCGGCAGGCGCCGAAGCGGCGGCGGTCTTCGAGACAAACGGCACCGCCTTGGCGGGCGCGCCGACCTTGACCTTCTGCAAGCCCTCGACGATCACCTTCTCGCCACCCTTGAGGCCTTCGGTGACGATCCAGTTCTCGCCGATCGCCTGGGGTGCCTTGACCGGCACCGAAGCCACGTTGCCGTCGCCGCCGACCACCAGCACCGATGCGCCCTGGCCGGTGCGGATCAGCGCGCGCTGCGGCACGGTCAGCGCGTTCTCGTCCACGCCCTGCTCGATCTTGACGCGCACGAAGGTGCCCGACAGCAGTTCCCGCTTGGGATTGGGGAATTGCGCGCGCAGCGTGATGGCGCCGGTGGTCGGGTCGACCGTCATGTCCGAGAACAGCAGCTTGCCGGTTTGCGCGTACTCGCGGCCATCCTCGATAAACAGATGGACGCGCGCGCCGCCGTCGACGCCCTTGACCTGGCCGCTCTCGATGGAGCGGCGCAGCTTCATCACTTCGCTGGCGGGCTGGGTGAAGGTGACCCAGATCGGGTCCACTTGCTCGACCGTGGTCAGCTTGGTGGCTTCGCCGCTGCCTACCAGCGCGCCTTCGGTCACCAGCGCACGGCCCACGCGGCCACTGATGGGCGCGGTCACGGCCGTGTAGCCGAGATTGATCTGGGCGGTGGAGACGGCGGCCTTGGCCGAGGCGATGTCGGCGGTGGCCTGGCCGGCGGCGGCCACGGCTTCGTCATATTCCTGCTTGCTCACCGCATTGACGGCGACCAGTGGCTTGTAGCGCTCGGCCTTCTGGCGCGCCGCCACGGCATTGGCCTCGGCACGGGCAAGGCTGGCCTTGGCCGACTCGAGTTGGGCCTGGTAGGGCGCAGGGTCGATCTTGAACAGCAGCTGGCCAGCCTTCACCTCGCCGCCCTCGCTATAGTTGCGGGACAGCACGATACCTGCGACCCGCGCCCGCACTTCGGCGGTACGCACGCCTTCCAGGCGGCCAGGCAGTTCGTTGATGACGGAAACGGTGGTGGGCGTGACGGTGACGACACCCACTTCCGGCGGCGGCATGGCGCCGCCCTGCGGCTTCTTGTCGCCACAGGCGGAGAGCGCGAGCGCCGACAGAACAGCGGCGGCAACGCAAGTGATACGTTGGGACTTCCTCATCGATAACCCCATGATGGCAATTTGAGATCGGCCGCATGAGTTCCCGGTGTCGTGTCCGGATACGGCGCGGCCCGCCGTCCTGCAAAGCGCCGGAAAGCGGGCAAAAAGTTTGATGCTAGCCACAATTGGCAACGCTGGCGTGACGCTTGCGACGAACGGTTGCCAATTAGTAACGACATGCCGACATGGCACCGCGAAATGAAGGAGGGCGCTGCGGTGCCGTTCGGCCGATAGACTGGCCGAAAGTCAGGCGAACGCGTATTATATATACATTCAAGCATGTATGTAAGAACTTGTTGCAATGCGGCGATAAGCACCCCGCACACCGGTCCTCATGTACCGGCACGGCGCGCACGTGCACAGGCGGACCCCACCCCTGCATTCAGGGAGACAGAACCAGACCGGTCCTTCGTGGCCGGCATCAGAGAACATCATGGTCAGACGCACCAAGGAAGAGGCGCTTGAAACACGCCATCGCATTCTCGACGCGGCCGAGGCCGTCTTTCACGCCCGCGGCGTTGCCCGTCCCTCGCTAGCCGATATCGCCGAAGCAGCCGGCGTGACGCGCGGCGCCATCTACTGGCATTTCAAGAACAAGAGCGACGTTTTCGCCGCCATGTCCGACCGCGTCCACCTGCCGCTCGAAGCACTGTGCGAGCCGGAACGCATTGCGAGCCAGGAAGACCCGCTGGGCAGCATTCGCGACATCTGCGCCTTTGTGCTGCGCCAGACCGTGGAAAACCCGCAATGGCGGCGCGTGTTCGAGATCGTGTTCCACAAGTGCGAAATGGTGGAGGACAACGGCGCCATCTTCGAGCGGCAGCGCCAGTCGCACCAGGAAGGCACGGTGAAGATGCGGGAGCATCTGCGCATGGCCGTGGAGCGCGGGCAGTTGCCGGCCGACCTGGACCTGGACTTGGCCGTCAATGTGTTCCACGCCTCCATCGGCGGCATGCTGTCGCACTGGCTGTTCGCGCCCGACGATTTCGATCTCGAGACCAATGCCGAGCGCGTGTCCGACGCCTTCATCGACACCCTCAGGCTGTCGCCGGCCCTGCGCAAAGGCTATGTGCCGCGCCCCGTCCCGGAGCTCAAGGCGGAAGTGGATTCAATGTGCCAGGAAGCACAGAAAGCGCAGACCGCTCTGAGCGCGCAGAAGCTAGCCGGGAAATCGTAAGCGGCCATCGCAAGCGGCCGCTCAGCCGCGCACGGCGTCGCGCCAGCGCGCCAGGAAGGTCCGTTTGCGCAGCGTATCCTGCGCCGCCAGCAGGCCGGGGCCCACGCTGATCGGCTTGAGCGCGTAGCCCAGCCGCTCGGCCAGCGCCGCGGCGGTGTGCTCGCTGTCGGTATCGGTACGGATCGTGTAGAGCTGCGAGGCAGTCTGCCCGAGCAGGGTCTGGCCAGCGCGCGAGAGCAGGAAATCCAGCCATAGCCGCGCCGCGTTGGGATGCGGCGCGCGGCGCGCGACAAACGCCACGCGCGACATGACCAGCGTGTAGTCACGCGGGGCAATCACATCGATTTCGGCGCCGCGCTCCATCAGCGAGAGCGCGTAGGAGCCGAGCAGGTTGTAACCCATCACGAATTCACCGGAAGCGATGCGCTCGATCATGCTCGCGGTCGATGCCGACAACTGCACGCCGCAGCGGCCCAGGGCCTGGGCCAGATACCAGAACTCGTCGCCCATGCGTGCGTCCTGCTGCGCCAGCAGATAACCCACTCCTGACTTTTCCACATCGTAGGTCACTACCCGCTGGCGCCAGCGCGGCGTGTTCTCCTGCAGCAGGCGCGCCAGGCCGGTGCGGCTTTTCGGCACTTGCATGCCGGCGAAATGGCGGCGGTTGTAGACGATCACGGCGGGCTCGAAGGTAGTGCCCCAGGCTTCGTCGCGCCATGCCGCCCAGGCCGGCAGGCCGGCGCGCTCCGGCGAGGCGTAGCGCAGGGCATGGCCATCGTTGACCAGCTTGATCTGCAGGTCCATCGCCGTGCTCCACAGCACGTCGGCATAGTCCGGTCCGGCCGCCTGCCCCGCGCCCAGGCGCGCGCTCTCCGTCAGGAAACGATCGTTCAGCTCCAGCGTATTCAGATCCTGGTAGCGCACCTTGAGGCCGGGGTAACGCGCCTCGAACGCTGCCACCAGCGGCCGCGCGATCTCCACGTCGGTGGAAGCATGCACATTGACCATGCCCTCTTGCAGCGCCCGCGCAATGATCTCGGCATAGCCCGCCGGGTAGCCGGCCGGCACCGGCGGGCCGGCCTGGGCGCGCGCGCCGCCGCTTAGCCCGGCACCCAGCGCGGCGGCGCCGGCCAGCACGCGGCGCCGCTTCCAGCTTGCCGGCATACCGGCGACAGCGGACGCCGCCGGGAGCGAAGGCGAAGCCGGCGGCTGTACGGGCAGCTGGGACAGGTGAGGGGACAGGTACGGGGACAGGAAAGGGGGCAGCTTGCGCAAGGCAGGAACCATCGGTGCTGACATCGGTGGCTGGAAAGGGCCATGGCACGCTCGCCGCGCGCGGCCCGGGGCGGAGGTATTATAGGCGCCCGCGGCGTGTCCCCGCGGCGGGCGCGGCGTTGCCAGGCTTGGCAGCGCCGCGAAACGTATTTGTTGAAACGGACGCCTATCGAGCAGGGGAGGACCGCCGTGCGCTTGTTGCTGGTGGAAGACGAGATTGAACTGGCGCGCTGGGTGGCGCGCGCACTGGAGCAGGGCGGCTTCGTGATCGAGCACGTGGCCGACGGCCTGCAGGCCGAGGCGCGGCTGATGGCCGAGGAATACGATGTGGTGGTGCTGGATCTCCGCCTGCCCGGCAAGGACGGCCTGGCCGTGCTCAAGTCCATGCGTGGGCGCGACGACCGAACGCCGGTGCTGATCCTGACCGCGCAGGACACGCTCGACGAGCGCGTGCGCGGCCTCAACCTCGGCGCCGACGACTACCTGCCCAAGCCCTTCGCCATTGCCGAACTCGAAGCCCGCATCCTGGCGCTGATCCGGCGCAGCCGGGGGCGAGCCCACCCGCGCCTGCAATGCGGCACGCTGGTATTCGACGGCGAGACCCGCAGCTTCACGCTGGCCGGCGCGCCGCTGGCGCTGACGCCGCGCGAGTCGACCTTGCTGGGCGCGCTGCTGGCCAAGAGCGGCCAGCCGCTCACCAAGGCGCAGCTGCTTGACAAGGTGTTCTCACTCGATGCCGACGTCAGCCCGGACGCCATCGAAGTGCTGGTGTACCGGCTGCGCAAGAAGCTCTCCGGCCACGGCGTGACCATCGTCACGCTGCGCGGCTTCGGCTACCTGCTGGAACCGGAAGGTCAGCCCTGATGCTGCGCCGCCTGCCACGGCACTGGCTGCGGCGCTGGCTGCAGGGCAGCCTGCGCCGCCAGTTGCTGTTGCTGCTGGTGCCCGCGCTGGCGGCAATGATGGCGCTCGACACCTGGCTGACCTACGGCACGCTGCGCGACGCCGCCAACGCCGCCTACGACCGCTCGCTCTACGGCTCCGTGCGCGCCATCGACAACGCCATCGGCATGGCCGGCGAAAGCGTGCAGATAGCACTGCCGGACGCCGCCATGGAGATGTTCGAGACCGCGGCCCAGACCCACGTCTTCTACCGCGTATCGCTGGAACGCAATGGCCGGATCGAAACCGTCACCGGCTACGATGACCTGCCGCTGCCCAAGGGTGGGATCGCCAGCAACCAGCCGCATTTCTACGATGCCGACTATCGCGGCGATCCGGTGCGCATTGCCGTGCTTGCGCATCCGGTGTACCGGCCCAACGCGCATATGCGCGTCATCGTGCAGGTGGCGGAAACCGCCGAGCCGCGCTTCGAACTCATCGCCACCGTGTGGCGCGGCGCGCTGGCGCGCGGCGTGCTGCTGATCCTGGTCAGCGCCGGCATCCTCGTGGCCGGCATCACCTATGTGCTGCGCCCGCTGGCACGCGTGCGCGACGATGTGCAGGCACGTTCCGCCGGCGACCTGACGCCGCTGGCCTTCGACCACGTGCCGATGGAAGTCCGCCCCCTGGTGGACGCCGTCAACCTGCATGTCTCGCGCTCCGACGCGATGACGCAGGCCCAGGCGCAGTTCATTGCCGACGCGGCCCACCAGTTGCGCACGCCGCTGGCCATCCTCAAGACGCAAGCCGAGTTTGCCCAGCGCCAGCTTTCCGCCGGCGCCGATCCCGCTCACGCGCGGGATGCCGCCGGGGAGGCGGTAGGCGGCATCGTCACGCAGCTGGAGCAGGCCGCGCGCCTGACCAACCAGCTGCTGGCGCTGGCGCGCGTACGGCAACACCCGGGCAGCGACACACCTGGCGACGCCGAGCCGCCGGACCTGATCGATGCCGTGGCCGTGGCAGAGCAGGTGGCGCTGGACTACTTGCCGCTGGCGCGCGGCAAGCAGCAGGACTTTGGCTGGGAGCGGCCGCAGGGGCTGGTGCTGCCGGTACGGGCCGATGCCGCGCTGCTGCGCGAGGCATTTGCCAATCTTGTCCACAACGCGATCCAGTATTCGCCGCGCGGCAGCAGGATCACGCTTTCCGCCGCGCGTTTCGCGGATAGCGCCTGCCTGGTGGTGGAGGACGATGGGCCGGGCATTCCCGTCGAGGAGCGCGAAAAGGTATTTGCGCGGTTCTACCGGCGGGTCGGGAATGTCGAACCGGGCTCCGGCCTGGGGCTGGCGATTTCCCGCGAGATGGCCGCGCGGTTCGGTGGCACGGTGGAGCTGGGAGTCGCGGTGCAGGGCAAAGGGGTTCGGGCGGTGCTGGCGCTGCCGATCGGGGAGTGAGACGGCGCCAGAAAGACCAGAAAGTCCAAAAGAACCAAATGTCCATACATCCACCCCCACGTAAACCCCACCCCATTCCCTGACAAATTGACAGCCTTTTGACAGTTTCCACCCCATAGAATCGCGCCATGGTCGCCGTACGGGCCAGACCAAGTCAGAAAACCAAAGAACAAGTCCGGCATGCAAGCGCTGCCGGGGACAGGAGACAACGCCAAGCCGGCCGCCCAACGCAGGCAGCGCCGGCGCACCGCACGACTCTCCCGCCCCCGACAGCCAGCTTCACCGCCAGCCGGACACCTCCGGGTCGGTCCTCGCCAGCATCGCCGGCAACCGTTCACCGGCAATCCTCTGAAAAAGAACAGGAGACCGTAATGCGTCGTTCGATTCATCGCTTTGCCCACGTCGTCATGGCTTCGGCCGCGATCACCGCCAGCGTGGCTGCCGCGCCCGCGTTCGCGCTCGACAGCGTGAAGTTCATGATCGGCGCCAACCCGGGCGGCGGCTTCGACCAGACCGGCCGCTCGCTGGGCGCGGCGCTCGTTGCCGCCGGCGTGGCCAAGACGGCCTCCTACGACAACAAGGGCGGCGCGGGCGGCACCATCGGCCTGACGCAGTTCGTCAATACCGACAAGGGCAACCCGAACGCGATGATCGTCACCGGCGCGGTGATGGTGGGCGCGATCGAAACCAACAAGCCGCCGGTCACGCTGAAGAACGCAACCCCGATCGCTCGCCTGTTCGCCGACACCATGGTGATCACGGTGCCGGCCAGCTCGCCGCTGAAGTCCATCAAGGACCTCACCACGCAGCTCAAGGCCAACCCGGGCAGCGTCAGCTGGGGCGGCGGCTCCAAGGGTTCGATCGACCACATCCTCGCGGGGCTGGTGGCCAAGGAAAGCGGCGTGGATCCGAAGAAGATCAACTACGTGCCGTTCCAGGGCGGCGGCGAAGCCTCGGCCTCGATCCTGGGCGGCCACGTGACGGTCGGCATTGCCGGCGTGTCCGAGTTCCTGCCCTTTATCAAGAGCGGCAAGATGCGCGCGCTGGCCGTGACCTCCAAGGAGCGCACCGCCGATATCCCGACCCTGAAAGAGCAGGGCATCAATGTGGAGATCTACAACTGGCGCGGCGTGTACGGCGCGCCCGGCATCACCGCCGAGCAACGCAAGGCGCTGGTGGATGCGGTGGTGAAGGCAACCGAGACGCCGCTGTGGAAGGAAACCCTGGCCAAGAACGACTGGACCCCGTTCCTGCTGACCGGCGACGAGTTCGGCAAGTTCGTGGACAGCGAGTCGGCCCGCCTGGGTGGCACGCTGCGTGAACTGGGCGTGGCGAAGTAAGCAGCCCGGTCTTACCGCTTCATTGCTTCACCGCTTCACCGCTTCACTGTTCGAACGTTTTACCTGTCGGCCCTGCCTGCGGCGCACCATAACGCCCGGTGCGCATGCAGCTGGCGGGGGTCCGGTGTCCACCTGCGATACCCAAAAGACCAAACTACAAATCGCCGGGCCCCCGCCTTAAGCGGGGACGACAAACCGCGGCAAGCCAAGGGTCGGCCAACACGACCGCAGGCGCCGCATGAAGGAGCCACTTCACATCATGAAACCCTCGCACCTGGCGATCGGCATAGCCGTATTGCTGCTCTCCGTTTTCTATTTCGTCGGCCTGTCTGGCATCTCCGGCGACGAAGGCTATGCCGGCCTGTCGCCGCGCTTCATGCCGACGCTGGTCGCCATCGGCCTGGCCGTGTGCGGCGCGGCGCTGACCTGGCAGGGCATTCGCGGCGGCTTTCGCAATATGCCCGAGGAAGACGCCGAGCTGCCCTCCGCACCGCATAACTTCCGTGGCTTCCTGTGGGTGGCTGCCGGGCTGGTGGCCAATATGGCGCTGATCGGCACGCTTGGATTCGTGCTGGCGTCGACCCTGCTGATGATCTGCGTGGCACGCGGCTATGGCAGCAAGCGCTTCCTGCGCGATGGCCTGATTGGCCTGTGCATTACGTTGCCGATGTGGGCACTGTTTGAATTCCTGCTCGGCATCAATTTGCCGCTGCTGCCCGTCGCCGGGTTCTGACCGGAGCTGATCCATGGATACTCTCAACCTGCTGATGCATGGCTTTGCCATCGCCATCACGCCAATCAACCTGATGTGGGCCCTGGTCGGCTGCTTCCTGGGCACCGCCATCGGCGTGCTGCCGGGCATCGGCCCGGCACTGACCGTGGCGATGCTGCTGCCGCTGACCGCCAAGGTGGAACCCACCGCGGCGCTGATCATGTTCGCCGGCATCTACTACGGCGCCATGTACGGCGGCTCCACCACCTCCATCCTGATGAACACGCCGGGCGAGTCGTCGACCATGGTCACGGCGATGGAAGGCAACCTGATGGCCAAGAGCGGCCGCGCCGGCCCGGCGCTGGCCACCGCGGCCATCGGCTCCTTCGTGGCGGGCACGATCGGCACGGTGCTGCTGTCGATGTTCGCGCCGGTGGCGGCCGACGTGGCGCTGCAGTTCGGTCCCGGCGAATACTTCATGATCATGCTGCTGGCCTTCACCACGGTGTCGGCGGTGCTGGGTTCGTCGTTGCTGCGCGGCATGACCAGCCTGTTCCTTGGCCTGGGCATCGGCCTGATCGGCATGGATTCGCTGTCGGGCCAGACCCGTTACTCGATGAACGTGCAGGAACTGTACGATGGCATCGATATCGTGGTGGTCGCGGTGGGCCTGTTCGCGGTGGGCGAGGCGCTGTTCAATGCCTTCTTCCCGCAGCCGGACGGCAGCTTCAACAGGCTCAGCTCGATCATGATGACCAAATCGGATTGGAAGCGCTCGGTGCCGGCATGGATCCGCGGCACCATCATCGGCTTCCCGTTCGGCCTGATCCCGGCTGGCGGCGCTGAGATCCCGACCTTCCTGTCGTACGCCACCGAGAAAAAGCTGTCCAAGCACAAGGGCGAGTTCGGCACGGTAGGCGCGATCGAAGGCGTGGCCGGCCCCGAGGCCGCCAACAACGCCGCGGTGACTGCCACGCTGGCACCGCTGCTCACGCTGGGCATCCCGACCTCGAACACCACCGCGATCCTGCTGGCGGCGTTCCAGAACTACAACCTGCAGCCGGGCCCGATGCTGTTCCAGACCTCGGGCGACCTGGTGTGGGGCCTGCTGGCTTCGCTCTACATCGGCAACGTGATGCTGCTGGTGCTGAACCTGCCGGCCATCGGCCTGTGGGTGCGCATGCTGCGCATTCCCACGCCGCTGCTGTACGGCGGCATCCTGATCTTCGCGGGCCTGGGCGCCTACGGCATCCGCCAGTCGTGGTTCGACCTGCTGCTGCTGTTTGTGATCGGCGTGCTGGGCATGGCCATGCGCCGCTTCGACTTCCCCACCGCGCCGGTGATCGTGGGCATGATCCTGGGACCGATCGCGGAGAAGCAGTTGCGCAATGCATTGTCGATCAGCCAGGGCGACTGGTCGATCTTCGTGACCCAGCCGATCTCGGCCACCATCCTGGCCATGACGGTGGCGGTGGTGCTGATCCCGCGCATCCTGGGCTGGCTGTCCCGGCGCTCGGCGCGCGGCAAAGTGGCTGACGCCACCGGTTGATTGGCGCAAAATGCGGGCAAGGCCCGGCACTCCAGGGTGCCGGGCCTTTTCGTTTGTGGCGCCGTGGCAGGCCATCGCATCGGCGCTGTTGTCCCTACATTCCGCTTCATCACAAGAACACCGCGCCGGCGCCCGCGCGCCAGGCCGCTGCGACATGCCTTCTCTTCTTCACCGCTGGCGTCCGGTCCTGCTGACGCTGCTGCTCGGCCTGGCCGCCGCGCTGCTCTGCACGCTGCTTCACACGCCCCTGCCATGGATGATCGGGCCGTTGCTGGCGGTGGCCACCGCGCGCATGCGCGGCGCCGACCTGCGCGCGCCCACGCAGGCGCGCAATGCCGGGCAGTGGGCCATCGGGACTTCGCTCGGGCTGTACTTCACGTCCGACGTGGTGGAACGTCTGCTGGAGTTCCTGCCGTATATCGTGGCGGGTTCGCTGTTCGCGCTGGTGCTCGGCTGCGGGGGCGCGTTCCTGCTGCGCAGGAGCACGGGCGTGGCGTTCAAGACGGCGTACTTCTCCACCGCCATCGGCGGCGCCTCGGAGATGGCAAACCTGGCCGAGCGCAACGGCGCGCGCATCGACCAGGTGGCCGCCGCGCATTCGCTGCGCGTGCTAATGGTGGTGGTGGCGGTGCCCGCGCTGTTCCAGTACGGCGGCATCCATGGGCTCGATCCCTATATCCCCGGTCCGCGCACGGTGGACTACCTGGGGCTGCTCGGGCTGATCGCGATCACCGTCAGCGCAGCGCTGGTGCTCAAGCGCTTCAACCTGCCCAATCCCTTCGTGATCGGCACGCTGCTGGCGGCAGCGGTGCTGACCGCCTCGGGCGTGGAACTGTCGGCCATCCCCACCTGGATGAGCCGCGCCGGCCAGTTGCTGATCGGCGTCTCGCTGGGGGCGCGCTTCTCGCGCGACTTCCTCCACACGGCGCCGCGCTTTCTCACCGGCGTGGCGCTGTACACGCTGGTCGCACTGGTGCTCTCCGCGCTGTTCGGCTGGGCCTTGTCGGCGCTGTCTGGCGTGCATCCAGCCACCGCCATTCTCGGCACCACGCCCGGCGGCATCGCGGAGATGTGCATCACCGCCAAGGTGCTGGAACTGGGCGTGCCGCTGGTGACGGCCTTCCACGTGATCCGGATGGCGTTCGTGGTGCTGTGCACCGGCCCCCTGTATCATTGGCTCAAACATCGCGCCGCGCCGGAGGAGACGGAATAGCAACCTGGCCCGGCCCCACCCCAGACAAACGGGAGTGCCATGCCAGAGTCAATGCCAAGACCCAAGCCGGAATCCAGCCTGACGCTTGCCGATATCGACGGCATCTTGCAACGCGTACTGGCGCCGTGGGTGCGCCAACTCGGCCTGCGTGCCGAAGCCGTTGATGCGCAGGGCGTAACACTGCGCCTGCCTTTCGACGAATCGTTTCGCCATGCGGGTGGCGTGGTGTGCGGCCAGGTGCTGATGGCCGCCGCCGATACCGCCATGATCGTGGCGGTCGCCAGCGCGGCGGGCGGCTTCCGCCCCATGACCACCGTCACGCTGACAACCAACTTCATGCGCCCGGTGATCGACGGCGACGTGCTGGTGCGCGCCAACGTGCTGCGCCTGGGCAAGACCGTGGTGTTCGGCGAAATCGAGCTGACCGGCACCGACGGCAAGCTGGCCGTGCAGGCCACCACCACTTATGCGCTGCTGTGAGCGGCGCCATCACTGAATTGCATGCAATCCATGTATGAGCCCCGCAGCGTAGTTCCTGCTTCCGTCCAGCCCGCCGCGGCAGCCTCTCCGTTCGACCAGGTGGTGTTCGCCGGCGGCGGCAACCGCTGCTGGTGGCAGGCGGGCTGGTGGGATAGGGTGGCGCCCGAGCTGGGCCTGCGCCCGCGCGTGATCACGGGAATTTCCGCCGGCGCCGCCACGGCCTGCATGGTCTACACGCACGATTCCCGCGAGGTGATGGCGTACTACCGCGAGGTGCTTGCCGGCAACCGGCGCAATGCCTACTGGGGCAACCTGCTGAACAGGCAGCGCGTGTTCCCGCACTACGGCATCTACCGCACCGCCCTGCTGAGCATCTTCGGCGAGGGCCGCCTGGCGCGCTTGCAGGCGGCGCCGGAAATCCGCATCGGCGTGGCCCATATCCCGCGCTGGAGCGGTCCGCGGCTGGCGGTCATGGCTGGCCTGGTGGCCTACAACATCGAGAAGCACTGGCTCAAGACGCTGCACCCGCGGCTGGGCCGCAAGCTGGGCTTCCATCCGGAGTTCGTGCGCGCGCAGGACTGCGGCTCGCCCGAGCAACTGGCCGACCTGTTGCTGCAATCTTCCTCGACGCCACCCTTCACGCCGGTGCTCCGGCGCGACGGCCGGCCCGTGCTCGATGGCGGCATGGTCGACAACGTGCCGGTCGACGCGCTCGACGCAACGCCCGGCGACGTACTGGTGCTGGTGACGCGGCTCTATCCGCGTCCACGGCGCTTTGTTCTGCAACACGGCGCGCAGCGCCGGCTCTACCTGCAACCTTCGCAACGGGTACCGATCTCGAGCTGGGACTACACCCAGCCCGGCGCGATGACCGGTGCCTACGATCTCGGCCAGCGCGATGGGGAGACCTTTCTGCGCGAATGGCCGTCTGTCCTGAAGACGGAGCTTGGCACCGCCGCGTAGCGTTCAACCAGCGCGACGGCCGCCCTAGCGGCTCCGTCATCACGATGTGCAATGCGGCCTTCGCGCCGCAACAGGAGGCATTGATGACGAAACGCCAGGCAAGACCCACGACCGAGCGCCGCAGCGCGCGCAGGGCGACATCCGAGCAAGTGGTGGAGCACGTTCCCCGCCGCGGCAAGCGCCGCGCCGGCGCGCAGCGCGAAGCGGACTTCGTGGTAATCGGCGCAGGCTCGGGCGGAGTGGCGGCTTCGCGGCGCGCGGCCTCGCACGGCGCGCGCGTGGTGCTGGTGGAGCGGGATGCCATCGGCGGCACCTGCATCAATCGCGGCTGCGTCCCCAAGAAAATGCTCTCATATGGCGCCAGCCTGGCCGCCGTCCTGTCGGGCTGCCTGTCGCACACCGGCGGCAAGGAGGACTGGAGCGATGCCATCGTGCGTGTCAATGCGGAGATGGCGCGGCTGCACGTGGCCTATACGCACCACCTGCAGGAAGCCGGCGTGGAACTGCTGCGCGGCGATGCCACGGTGATCGCGCCGGACCAGGTACAGGTGGGCGCGGAGGTCATCCAGGCGAAACGCATCCTGATCGCCACCGGCGCGCGGCCGCGTGCCTTGCCGGTGCCAGGCGGCGAACTCGCCTGCACCTCCGACGACATCTTCACCTGGCAAAGCCTGCCGGCTTCGCTGGTGGTGATCGGAGGCGGCTACGTGGCGGTGGAACAGGCCTCGATCCTGTCGCGCTACGGCGTCAAGGTGGAGATGCTGGTGCGCGGGGAACGCCTGCTGCCGCGCTTCGACCATGAAGTTGCCGAGGCACTGGCCGAGGCGCTCGCCGCCAAGGGCGTGCGGCTGCATTTCAATACCGAGGTAACGCTGCTGAACCAGGCCAACGGTGCCATCGATGTGTGCTACCGGCAGCATGGCAATGGCGGCAATGGCAACACTGGCAACACTGGCGCCGGCGGCAGGGACCGCATCCAGACCGTGCGCGCGCAGGCAGCGCTGGCTGCCATCGGGCGCGACCCGCATTGGGACGGGCTCGGCCTGGAGGCGCTTGGCGTGCAGAAAGCCGAACAGGGCGGCATCCAGGTGGACCGCTCGTTCCGCACCAAGGTCCGCGCGATCCACGCCATCGGCGATACCATCGACGGCCCGCACCTGACACCGGTGGCCAGCGCGCAGGGCCGCTGGCTGGCGGACCGCCTGTTCGGCCGCCGCGGCGACCGATCGGATTTCGACCTGGTGCCTACCGCGGTGTTCTGCGAGCCGGCCATCGGCAGCGTGGGCCTGAGCGAGCAGGCCGCCATTGAGGAGGCGGGCAAGCCGGAGCGCATCCACACCGTGGTGCGCCGCTTCGTCTCGCTGGAGAACCGCTTCGCCGGCAGCGAGCAGGCGTCCATGGTCAAGCTGGTGGTGAATACGCGCAGCGGCCGCGTGCTGGGCGCGCACATGATGGACAACGCCGCGCCGGAAATCGTGCAGGCGTTCGCCGTGGCGCTGCGGCTGGGAGTGAGGCTGTCGCACCTGCAGACCACGGTGCAGTTGCATCCGACCGTGGCCGAGGAACTGTTCGGCTAAGCGGCCCCCGGACTCAAGCCGGCGCGGCTCCCGTCGCCGGCTTGGCGCCAGCGCAGGGATCGGCCCGCTTGTGCGCGGGCACCAGCACCACGCGGTCGTAGGCGCCGGCCTCCTGGCCGCTGGCCTGCTCCAGGTAGCCCACGCTGTAGATACTGCCCGGCTCGGCGGCGAGCCAGCGCGGCGCGCCCACGTCGCGCCGCACATGGCCGTTGCCGGCGATCAGCACCGCGCCGCGTTCGGCGTATTCGCGCATCGCGGCCGCCATCACCGCATCGCGCGCGGCCTGGGCATCGAGCATGCCCGGCAGCATGGCCTTGGGGAAATTGCCGCAATGGCCGCGGTCGAGCACCGCGGTCTGTTCCGTCACGATGTCTTGGGGCAAGGGCGCGGCAAGGCCGAGGCGCTTGCGCTCGGCTGCATCGAATACGCCATCGAGCCCGCCGCGCACGATGCGCCCCGCATCCGCCCGCGACAGGTTGGCCGCCACCAGCGGCAGGTCATAGCGCAAGGCCAGGGCCACCACCGGCGTGTAAAGCTCCCACTGCCAGTTCTTGCCGCCCGCCTGCGCCACCACATACGCCGCGTCACCAGGGCGCTCGCGGCGGGCGCGGTCGATATCGGGCTGGCGTTCGCGGTCGAACTGCTCCATTGCGATGGCCGGGCGCCAACCCGCTTCGAGCGCGCTCGACAAGGCAAGCAAGCGCCGCTTCTGGCCATCGGCGTTGTCGTGGACCTCGCCCAGCAGCACGTAGGTCTTACCGGTGAACTGGTGCGCGACGTCGCCAGCCACGGCGGCCGGTGGCGTACCCGCGCAGCCGGCGAGCGCGGCAAGCAAAGCGGCGGCGAGCGCCACGCCGGCGGCGCGGGCAATGGCAAGGCGTGAGCGAGTCTGCATGGCGGCGGTAATCCTGGTTTCTGCGGTTTTTTGCCTATGGTCCGCGGGCATGCCGCGGACCTGCCTATTATTGCCCAGTTGCCGCTTCCGGCACATAGACCATCGAGCCGTCCTTCAGCCGATAGGCAACGCCGGCCTTGGTGCCATCCCCGCTGCCGACTTGTCCGCTCGCCTGGTAGCGCACGACCTTCTCGCCCTGCTTTGAGACGATCTCCATATTCGGCTTGCCGGGATTGGTGATGACGGTGACGTCCGCATGCGTGAACGGGTTCATCGGGTTCTGCGCGATCGCCACCAGCAATGCGGCGATCACCACCAGGAACACGTCGATCAGGTTGACCACCGACAGGATGGGATCGTCGGCTTCGCTTTCTTCCAGGAACTTCATGCGTCGACCTCCCACTGCGGCTGGTGCTTGCCCAGCCACACCAGTTCCTCGGCCAGCCAGCGGCGCCGCACATTGACCACCCAGAACGTGATGCTGGCGGCGATCAGCGCGAGGATCACGGCAGAGAAAGCGATGGTGAGGTTCTCGCCCACGTTGGCGAGGTTGCCGCCCGACAAGCCTTTCAACGCCGGCCCCATCGGGATCATGGTGGCTACAAGCCCCAGCATGGGCGCCACGCGCGTGGCGATGCGCGGCCACTCCAGCAACCGATGCGCGGTCACGTCGAGTGTGTCCGGGTCCTTCACGCGATGGCGCAGCGCATACGCCACCAGCACGTAGCCGCGGCCGGTTTCGATCGTGTTGCGGCGGCGCTGCCAGCCTTGCATGGCGAACTCGCCGAGCGCCCAGAAGGCGTAGAGGAAGAGCAGCCCGATCAGGGCAAGCGTCGGGTACAGGAACAACTGGCCGACGTCGTACATCAGGGTTTCAAGCAGGGTAGGGGTCATGATGCCTCAGTAGGGTTTTGTTGGATTCCGGAAGAGTGGTGCGGCGCTGGCGCGGCGCCGCGCGCTGAGGGCGCCGCCGAGCACGGCCCCGGCCAGCGCGATGCCGGCGGCGAGCCACGACAGCACCGGCACGAGCGCCGCGGCGGGCGGCTTGCGCTCCACCAGTTGCATGCCTTGCACGGGTACGGATTGCGATGGCGGCGCGGGCTTTGGCTCGGGCTGCGTTTTCGCTTCAGGCTGCGGCGGCTGCGGGGCAGCCTGCGCAGCCGCGGCCTTCGGTGCGCCCGCCGGCGGTGCCGCGGGAGCTTGCGTGCCATAGCCCGCCGCGCCGGGGGCCGTGGCCTGCTGTTGCACGTAGCGGTTGAAGCTGCGGTTGCCGCTGCGGATATCGTGCCGCTGCGAGAGCGTCTGCCAGCGGTCGGCCAGCGTCTTGAGCATCTCGGGGTCGGCTTTCCAGTAGCCCTTGCGCGCGGCTTCCAGCATGCGCTCGATCACCTGGGCCTGGGCCTGCGGCGCATGCTTCTCGAACCATTCATCAAGGCCGAGTTTGTGCTTGTCCTTGACGTAGACCTCGGCGAACTCGGTCCACTGGTCGTCGCGCACGATCTCCGGCGCGACCGCGGTCCAACCCCAGAAGTTGTTGACGGTGTCGAGCATGTTGAGCGCGCCGCTATAGCCTTCGGCCTTCATGCCTTCGATCCAGCCCGGATGGAAATAGCGCGTGCGCAGTTCGGTGGCGAGGAAGGAAGCCGCCGTTTCCGTGCGCGCACTGTTCGCATCGCGCAAATTGGAGATCAGCAGCTCCGGCGCCTTGCCCGTCAGATGGCGCACGGCCAGGCCGATGCCGCCGAGATACTGGAAGGGATCGTCGGTGGTCAGCATGCCATACAGGTTGGAGCTGCGCGCCAGCAGCGCGCCTTCCACGCCCTTGAGGTTCTCGGCGTAGAGGTTGAGCTGCGGCAGCTTCTCGCCCCAGGTTTTTTCGTCGGGCCCGTAGCCGTACTGCATGCGCGAGAGATAGAGATTGGCGAGCTTGGCGTCCGCTTGCTTGCCGCTGCCGAAGCTGTCGCTGGCGAGCGTAGCGTCGTTGAGACCGGTGCCGTAGTTGCCCGACTCGCTGGCAAAGATGCGCGTCAGCGCCAGCGACTCGATGCGCTCGGGATTCATCTCCGCCGCCTTGAGTTGCGCCAGGCGCTCGCGCACCGCGCGCGTGCTCGCGGCCACCGCGTTGTCGGGCTCGGGTTGCGCGGCGGCCAGCTTGACCGCTTCGGCCAGCCACTTGATCAGGTTGGGAAAGTGATCGCGGTACAGGCCGGTGGCGGACAGCACCACGTCCACGCGCGGATGCTTGAGCTCCGCGGCGGGAATCGCTTCCACCCCGACCACGCGGCCACCGCCGTCCCACTTCGGGCGGATGCCCATGGCCGCCAGCGCCTGCGCTTCGAGCATGCCCTGATGGCGCATGGTCTCCACGCTCCACAACGAGAAGGCCAGCTTGGCGGGCCACTTGCCGTGACGCTTGCGCCAGTCGGCAATCATGGCTTGCGCCGCTGCTTGTCCGGCCTGCCATGCTTCCCGGCTGGGCACCTTGGAAGGATCGAAGCCATACAGGTTGCGGCCGGTCGGCAGCGCATCGGGATTGCGCACCGGATCGCCGCCTGTGCCGGCCAGCACGTAGCGGCCCGCCAGCGCGGTGAGAATGGCTTCGCTCTCAGGCGCGGCATCGAGGCTGGCGTAGAGCGTGCGTGCGCGCCGCATGTCTTCACGCTGCCTGGCGTCGGAAAGGCCCGTCAACGGCGCGCCGTCGATGACGTAGCGGTGCAACATGGCGTAGGGTTCCGACCGCGCCAGCTGCTTGTAATCGAGCGCGAAGAGTTCCTCGGGCTCATCGGGAAACACGCGCTTGAGCCAGGACTGGCCAAGCATGGCCATCACCGTGTACAACCGCAGCCCGGGATCCTGCGACTGGCCGAACGTGTGCAGCCCATAAGGCTGCAATGCGCCCGCGAGTTCGTGCAGGTGCGTGTGCAACGCATCCAGGTACTCGGTGAACTGCGCGCTCGCACGCGCCTGCGGCCAGCCCATGTCGTCGAACAGATGCATGCGCGCGCTGCGCTTGAGGATGTCCTCGCGCAGTGTGTCCTTCACCGCGCCGTTGTCCTGCTGCAGGTAGTTGTGCAACTGATCATGCAGCGCCGACAGGTCGGTGTGCAGGCCGGCCGGCTTGAACGGCGGCGTCTGGTGGCTGACGATGGTGGCGCGGCCCCGGCGCTTGGCCTGCAACGCCTCGCCGACGTCGTCGACGATGTAGGGATAGATCACGGGCACGCTGCCGAGCACCATGTAGGGCTGGTCGGTCACGGACAGGCCGCGCTCCTTGCCCGGCGTCCATTCCTGCGTCCCGTGGGTGCCGTAGTGCACCAGCGCCTCGCGCCCTTCGCGCGCCCACAGGTAGGCCGCCATGTAGAAATGGTTGAGCGGCGTCTTGGTGGAGTGATAAAGCGCCTTCTCGGCGGCTTCGTCGCGCTCGCCGCGTGGCGGCACCGGCATCAGCGCCACGTTGCCGAGCTGCAGGCGCGGGATGGCGAAGCCGGCCACGCCGTTGCGCCTGATCGCCATCGACGAGGCTTCGGGCTCGCCCCAGCGCGCGCTGACCTCGGCGCGGAACGCGGCGGGCTGCGCGTCGTACCAGCGGCGGTATTGCGCCATCGGCATCCACGCGGCGCGGTCCGCATCGAGCAGCGCGCCGAGCTGGCCTTCGCGGTAGAAGGGCGCGAGCAACGCGCCAAGATCGCGCTGCAGCGCGAGTTCGCCGGCGGCCTCGGTGCGGTAGCCCGCGGCATGCAGCGCGGCCAGGGTGGAAGACAGGCTGCGCGGCAGGTTGAGGAAGGATGCCGACAGGTTCTTTTCGCCAGCGGGATAGTTGTAGAACAGGATCGCCACGCGCTTCCCGGCATTGGGCGTGCGCTGCAGACGTGTGAGCGCCAGTGCCTTGTCGGCCACGGCATCGAGCTGCGCCGGCAGGCTGACGATGCTGCCGTCCTTGTGCGAAGTGGCGGCGGCCAGCATGGGATCGCTGACGCCGGCCAGTTCGGGCTGCACCAGGTAGAAGGGTGTATCGGTGAGGCTGATGCCGTGCGGATCGCGCTCCCAGTCCTGCGCATCGCCCTTGCGGTAGGGTATGACCTGCAGCACCGGGATGCCTAGCGTTTCAAACTCCGCCTTGCGGCCCGCCGCATTGAGCATGATCTGGCCGTTGACCAGCACATCGACAATGCGCTTGCCGCCGGGCGCGGCCATGCGCAGCACGCCGTCCGCATCCATCACCGGGCTGTAGAAGACGAGCGCGCGCGCGCCACGCGCTTCGATGCTCGCGATCAGGTCGTCGATAAAGGCGCTGTCCAGGCCGGAGACATAGGCCTGGTGGATGGCGACGCCGATCACCGGCGTGCCAGCGTGGCCGGATGCGCCGAGCGCCTCGTCCGGCGATTCGGTCACCACGCTGGCCAGGCGCGGATGGTAGTAAGCGGCTTTTGGAAACACCACCGGCGCGGGAATCGCGCCGTCCGCGCGCAGCTTGAACTGCTGCGCGGCCAGCGTGCGCATCATGGCGTCGAAGTTGGCGCGGCCACCGTTGACATAGTACGCATGCAGCTTCGCACCCAGCGCATTGTCGAGGCCGTGCGCCTCGAAGCGGTCGGTGGCGATCAGCAGGCGCGGCACGCGCGCATTGGTCCATTGCGGCCCCAGCTTCGCCAGCATCTCGGTGACAATGTGATCGCGCGGCGCATCGAGGATCAGCAATCCCGCGCCGTCGATGAATGGCGCCACATCCTGCGCGCTCATCCGTTCGAGATAGCGCGCATCGAGCGTCATGCCGTGCGCGCGCGCCATCGCCTGCAGGGGCTCGAACTTGCCCGCCGGCACCGGCGAGGTGGTCAGCACGGCAATCTTCGGCGTGGCCCGCGCCTGCTGCATGCCGAGCGCCAGAAGGGCAAGCCACAGCAGGCACAGCGCGCGGATCAGCCGCATCTTGGTTTTGTTTTGTGGGGACATGTCGGGTCGAATCGCCTCAGGTCAGAACGACAGCTTCACGCTGGCGGCGAAGGTACGCCCGGGCTGCGTATAGAAATCCAGGCCCGGCTCGCTGGCGGCCACGCTGCCCTGGCGCACATCGCCCCACAGCCAGTATTTCTTGTCGAACACGTTGTTCACCGACAGCACCAGGCTGGCGTAGCGGTTGAAGCGCCACCAGCCCTGCAGATCGACCACACCATAGCCGCCCGGCTTGAAGTAGGTGAAGGACGTGTCGTCGGTGCGCGTCACCGGGCGCGCTCCACGCCAGCGCAGGCTAGCGCCCTGGCCCTGGCTGTCGCTGCCGCGTTCCCAGGTCAGTGCGGCGCTGGCGCGCAGCGGCGAGACGCTGTTGAGCGGCTGGCCGGTCTGTTCGTTGTTGCCGTGCGCATAGGCCACGGCGCTGTCGACGCGCCACTGCGGCAGGAAGCGGTAGCTGCCGCGCCACTCGGCGCCGTAGATGCGCACGCTGCTCTGGTTGCGGTACTGGTACGTGGCTCGCAGGCCGGCGAGACAGGCGGGGTCGGACGGGCAGTTCAGCGCCACCTGTTCGATAAAGTCCTTGTAGCGGTTGTCGAATACCGCGACGCTGGACTGCACGCGCTCGTCGGTGTAGCGCGCACCGATCTCGAAGGAGCGGCTCTTCTCCGGATTCAGATCGCCATTGGGCGCGGCGCCGTAGCCCTGGATGGTGTTGCGGAAGCTGCCGTTGATTTCCTGGTAGTTCGGCGCGCGGTAGCCGAAAACGTACTGGGCCCACACATTGATGCGGTCGGTGGCTTGCCACAGCGCGGACAGCTTGGGCGAGACCGCCCAATCGCTCTTGCTGATGGCGGGCTTGGCGGCGACGCTGTTGTAGAGCTTGTCTTCGTCCGGCCCGAGCGCGTAATGGTCGAAGCGCAGGCCGGGCGTGAGCGTGAAGCGGCCGCCGGCGAACTGCAGTTCATCCTGCACGAAGATGCCGGTCTGGCGGGTCTCGCCCTTGGGGAAATCGTGGATCGGGAAGTTGTCGCCGGCCAGCGATTTCGACACCACGCCGGTGGTGCGGTTGTAGGCGGTGCCATCGCGCATCTCGCTGGTCTGCGTGCGCAGGAAATCCACGCCGGTGATCAGCCGGTGGCCTACGAAGCCCGTGTTGAACGACTTGTCGGCCTGCAGGTTGAAGCCGGTCTGCTGCTGTCGGAAGCCGAACAGCAGGTTCACGTCGCACAGGCTGCTGCCCGCCGTGGAGCCTGAGCAACCGGAGCTGGTCCTGCTGCGCACCTGGTTGGTCACGGTGTTGGACTCGCTCTCCTGATAGAACACGGTGGCGCCGAGGCGGTCGATCACGTGGCTGCCCGGCTTCCACTCGTAGTCCAGGCTGACGCGGTTGCGCGACAGGTCCTCGGTGCCGCTGGCGGCGGTCACGCGCGGCAGCGCGGTGGACAGGCGCAGGATATCGGTAAAGGTGTCGCTGTCACGATGCTCGTAGGTCAGCCTGAAGCGGTGGCCGGCGGCAGGATCGAGCACGATCTTGCCGAGCCAGGCGTTGGTCTCGCTGTTCTGCGGATTGGGCTTGGTGCGGCCGGTCGAGGTGGAACCGTTGCCGCCCATGTTTTCCACCTCGTGCCCCTTGCGGTGCGCATACATGAACAAGCCCTTGATGGTCTCGTTGCCGCCCGCCACGCCGGCGGTCTGGCCGAAACCGCGGTCGATGCCGTTCCACGACAGGCCCGCCTCGCCGCCCACCGCGCGGCCGCGCATCAGGTCCTCGGGATCCTTGGTGACGTACGAGACCACGCCGCCGATGGCGTCCGAGCCGTACAGGCTGGAGGCCGGCCCGCGCAGCACCTCGACCCGCTTGAGGAAGGAGAACTCGGGCGCGTCCCGGGTGGCGCTGGACAGGTTGGAGGGGCCGCCGCCGTTGTAATAGTCCGGCAGGCGCACGCCGTCGACCATCAGCAGCACGCGGTTAGCCTCGATGCCGCGGATATTGATGCTGCCGGCGCCAAAGCGGCGCCGGTCGCGCGGTACGTCGATATCGGGTTCGTCGGCAAACAGGCCGGTCTCGTCGACCGGCTGGGCGCGCTCGATGCGGCTGCCCTCGATGACGGTGATGGTGGAAGCGACGGCATCGGCGCGTTCCTCGGTGCGGGTGGCGGTGACCACCACCTCGCCCAGCGGGCGGACCGGATCGACGGCCGGTTCAGCGGCCAGCGCCGGACCACCGAGGGTGGCGCAGATGGCGATGGGCGTGACTCGTACGGAGGCGCGCAAGCGCGCCAGACAGCGGCGTTTCATGGATTTTCCCCAAAAGAAAACGAAACGCTGGCTGGCGGACACCGGGTCAGAACGGCTGGCTGGCGTAGTGTTGGCGCAGGTGCAAAGCGAGCCTGATCAACTTGAGAATGCGAATTATTCTCAACTTTGAGCAAGAAGTAAAGCCCCCCTTCCTGGGAGAGGGCGCATGGTGCCGACGAACGGTAGCAACTCGCTGGGAGCCACTGTCCGCCAACACCCATTCCTCAGCCACCGCAGCCGCCCGCTACCCTCGCTACAGCCGGGTCCAATTGACGGAGCGAGGCGTAGCTCATCCTCATTTTTTGCCGTTACAGCGCGAGGCGGGTTCATCGGCGCGAGTCAGAAAAATCGCCAGTAACTTTGGGAAATTTCTGCTGGCTGGTGACTATTTGCTTTTCTACAAATAAGGGCACTACCCAGCAATCTTGTCGTCTGGATGCTCGCAATAGCGGATGGGCGCCTCCGTGGGCTCTAGCGTTTGTTGCGCGCGAAGGTGCTCAACACGAGCATTGGCCCGATTTTTCCACGATTCTCGGGGCAGTCCACTTGTGTCGTCACAACAAAAAGGAGGGCTCTATGAACGAGAAGGCTCGACGAAGTATTTTTCGGCGAGAGGTATTGCAAAGGCACGACCAACAGGAACACGGGCCGATTCTCTTGGCGCAGTCAAGCCATAGTTGGCTGCTTGTTGGGCTGGCTGCCGCGATGTCTCTGGCGATTTTGCTGTACCTATTCTTTGGTAGCTACAGGCCTCGTACTGCTGCTACCGGCGTCCTAGTTCCTGAGGGGGGTGCGATTAGAATCCTTGCCCCCACCGGCGGCATTGTTTCTGAGCGTCACGTTCGCGAGGGGGAAATTGTGAAACAAGGTGCCGTTCTCTTTGTTCTTGCCGATGAACGAAGGCATGTCGGACAGCAGGAAAATACGAAGATCTCCGAATTACGTACGGCTTCGCTCAGTGAGCGCCGGGCAAGCCTGATGCGGCAGCGCGAAGCTGCGCACGAACTTGGTGTGACGGCGGAGCGTGGACTCCGCGCACAGTCTGAGAACGTCATGGACGAGCTGCGGCACAACAAGCAGGAACTGGACCTCCACGCGAAACGATTGACCGCATCAGAGTTATCTATCGAGAAACACAGAACACTGGCGAAATCGAACTACATATCTCAGGTGGCATTGCAGGAGAAGGAAGATCAGGCAGCCGCTCTTCAAGCGCAATTTCTCTCGATGCAGCGAACGCGCTCCCAGCTTTCAAGAACCCTCGCAACATTGAAAAGTGAGCTGGACCAGGTCTCTCTCAAGACGGCAGCTCAGATTGCTGAAATTAGTCGGGATCTGGCGATGCTCTCTCAGGAGACCACTGACGTGCAATCCCGCGACGTCTTCGCTATCACGGCACCGATGACGGGCAGGGCCACAGCCATTAATGCAGAACCTGGAGAGACCGTCTCCACGCAAACGCTTGCGGTGATTATCCCGGAAGGCGTGCCATTGGTAGCGCACTTGTTCGCGACCTCAAAAGCTTTCGGATTCGTACAAGTCGGCCAGTCAGTCCGATTGCGGTATCAACCCTATCCCTATCAAAGATTCGGACTGCAACGTGGCACTGTCGTTGAGGTTGCCAGCAGTCCCCTGCAGTCTGAAGAGGTCGCGGCGATGTCGGGGCTACCTGACAAGGAGGCCATGTATCGCATCATCGTCAGGCTTGACAGTCAAAGCATCCAAGCCCATGGGCGGCAGATTGATCTGTTGCCAGGAACCCTGCTCGACGCGGACATTGAACAAGAGAAGCGGCGCCTTATTGACTGGGTTCTTGCCCCAGTCGCGAGTGTAAGCAGCAGATATCTGTAGTTATCAATGGACAGTGGATTTGTCCGCTGTTTCCGCGGGCTCTAATCCGCATAACGGAGCGTCCTGCTCCGCAGGCGAACTCGTCCCGCCCTAGAACGGACGGTCATGGAAGGAAAACCAATGAATAAGTCGACCACGTTACCCATGGCGATTGAAAACATGCAATTCGATGAGTTCGGCCGCTACGAAGTGACCGAACTCATTATAGATGAGGAGCTCGATCTTGTAAGCGGAGGCTTTACCATCGGACAAATAAACATTGGCTATTGCCCACCTAAATCCAATGCCGGCTATTGCCAAGAACGACCTCCTCCTCAACCCAACAAAAAATGTGGAGAGGACGGCGATGAAGAGGGTTAAACAGAGCCACTAGCCGCAGACTTCGAGTGTCGGTCTCCGACCGACTTTTTTAACGCTCTGGCCGTCGGCTGTATAAATGGATGAGTCAGATTAAAGTTGCAGGACATTATGTTTCAGACCAACAATCAGTTGCTCTGGTCGACCCTCGACCCTAGATGCCTTGAACTCACACTTATGCCGACGGAACAGTGCAACTTTCGTTGCACCTACTGTTATGAGGATTTCTCCATCGGGAAGATGAGTCCCAGGGTGCAGGCAGCCTTGAAGCGATTCATGATCAATCGTATGGAAGGCCTCAAATACCTCAGTTTTCAATGGTTTGGCGGTGAGCCGCTGGCTGCCAAGAACATTGTTTATGAACTCAGTGCGTTCGCCCAAAAGCTGTGTCTGGACCACGGTGTGGGATTTGGCGGTGCTTTGACAACCAATGGCTATCTGCTGGACATGCAGACGGTTCAAAAGCTGTTCGGCTTGGGGCAGAGGGGTTATCAAATTTCCCTGGATGGCATGGGAGATGCACACGACAGAACCAGAAAGCTGACCTCCGGCACGGGTACATTTGATCGGATCTGGACCAACCTGAAGAGGCTCCGGGATAGCGAGCTGGGCGTATCGGTACTGCTTCGGGTGCACCTGACACCAGAGAACGCACAATCCGTGAAAGCGCTTGCGGTAATGTTGCGCGAAGAATTCCTCCACGACCCGCGGTTCTCCGTGCTGCTCAAGCCCATTGAAAATCTGGGTGGCCCTAACAGCGCGAGCATCGCGGCGTTGAACAAAGCGGAGCGGGCCAAGCTACTGGGTGAAATGCGAAGCCTGTTGTACCGCGACATGCCTTCCGCCGAGCCGTCTAAGACAACGGTCGGGGAGGTCTGTTACGCGAGCCGGCCGAATTCGTTCGTGATTCGCGCGGACGGCCGTGTACAGAAGTGTACGGTCGCACTGTCCGAGGCGCACAACACGGTTGGAAATCTGACCGACGATGGCAGCATTCGGCTCGACAGGCCACTCATGGGCCAATGGATGCGAGGCTATGAAACCGGTGATTCTCGCGACTTGCGTTGTCCCGCAGAACGTTTTCCCCAGCGCAACAACCATGAAAAGTTCATTCCTGTCGCACTGATTTCATGAAAAAGCACATCAATTTCAATATTGCCAAAGAGGAATTTATTTCCGACTTTGCTGATCGCAAGATGTACGTCGTACGAGCCGCGGTTGCGCCTTCGCTCTTGAGTTGGTCTGACCTCAACGCAGCGCTCTATTACATCGATCCCGTGCCACCCCATGTCCGGGTGCATCACAATGGCCTGGTCTCCGAGTCACGCTATGTGGAAGACTGTTCGATCGGAGGTCTTGCGGGGAAACGGCTCAACACCAGTGTGGTTCAAGGCTTGCTGTCCAGCGGCGCGACGATCGTACTCAATCGTATTGACGCCCGCCTTGAGCGAGTCCGACATCTGTGTGCGGAGGTCGGCGAATTTTCGAACGCCGAGACGCTGGCGAATGGTTACCTGGCCTTTTCCGGACGGGGCAGTTTCGGGCCCCATTGGGATACACACGACGTCATGGCCATCCAACTCATAGGCCGTAAACGGTGGAAGGTATATAAGCCAACTTTTCCATTGCCACTCCCGGGTCAAACCAGCAAGGAACACAAGGCCGATTGTCCAGCTGAACCCGTCTTCGACGGAATCCTGGAGGCGGGCGACCTGCTCTATCTTCCCCGAGGCTGGTGGCACGATGCCATACCTATTGGCGAGACGTTCCACGTTGCGATCGGCATGTACACGGCAAACGTGTTGCACTTTGTTTCGTGGCTTTGCCAACATGCCCTTCGCGAACACGAAGAACTGCGAAGAACCTTAAAACCTGGATGCGATGTGACTCAAGGGATTGCGGCGGCCGGCAAAGTCATTGAGAGACTGGTGAATGATCCCAGGCAACTTGCCCTTTTCATGGAGAAACTGAACAAGGCGAGAGTCACGCCCCATCAACCCTTCTCTCTTGAGTCTCTGGTGAGCTCAGCATCTATGAAGGAGCGGGAATCCGCCACAGTGAAAGGAGTTTGTTAGTGGTCCGCCCGCTTGTGATTCTGCTGTCGTCCTTTTTTTGGATCTTGTCGTGTCACGCGGACACGGCGACGAATCTTGGTGCCAAAGAGAAGGAACACTCGTCCACGGACATCAACTGGAGCAAGAGCGCCATTCAAGACATCACGCGCGCGCACGAAATCATCCGGGAGGCACATCCCGGCGTTCTGGACCCGACGGATCACGGCTTTCAACAGTGGTTTAAGCAAGGGTACGACGAAGCGACGGCGCTCGCCCTCCGTGCGAATTCCGAGGGCAAGGCGTTGGCGGCGCTACGCTTCTACATCGCGGGCTATAGGGATGGACATCTGGTCGTATGGAAGGAAGGCCAAGTTGGTGAGTCCCCTCGCTGGGCGGGATGGATCGTGCAGCGCCGCAATGGCAAGTACCGCGTTGCGGCGCGGGCCTCGGACTGGCCCGTCGACGTGCCCCAAATAGGCGATGAACTGCTTTCCTGCGACGGCCAGCGCATTGACGATTTGCTGGTGGAAAAAGTCGCTCCGTTCGTGGATAGACGTGTGGACCTGGAGGGCTCGCTGTCTCGTCTTGCGCTGCATCTGACCAGTGAGCCGCACTACGAAACGCTGTGGGAACCTTTGCGGTTGAAACACTGCGAGGTTCGATCCCCCTCAGGGAAAATTCGCCAGTTCTTGCTGAAGTCGCAGCTCTTCACGGAGGAGTTTCAAGCGATGACCAGGCCAGCGATGCCACGCCAAGGTATCAAGCAACCACGGCAGGGCATCCACTGGATTCATGCTACGGATTTCACCTTGTCGAGTAGCAAAGACATTGCATCGTTCGAAAGACTGTTGAACAGGGTCCGGGCTCTGGGAGAAGCCGATGCTGTGGTGCTTGACATTCGAGGCAATAACGGCGGAAAAACTTTGGTGGGCTACCGAATCCTATCGGCGCTATTCAAGGATGCCGTAGGGCGGAAACCCTCATCTGAACAAGTAGAGTCCAAGGCGTACTGGCGCGTTTCTGCGACCGCCCGCGAAGCGCTTGAGGCATACAAGACTGCGTTCAGCCAGGCGGAAGGCCCGGCAAGCCTGACTTACAGACTCCTGGACACTCTCCTGTCCCGCATGAATGAAGCCGCATCACTCGGCCAGGCGTTCGTCGAGCAAATGGATGTACCGCTCGATGAACTGACTGAGCATGGCAGTCCCTTTGATGGCAAGCTTGTGCTGGTCACAGGCCCGAACTGTGCGAGCGCTTGCCTGGACTTTGTGGAGATGGTGTTAAGCATTCCCGGAGCGGTTCACGTTGGGAGCGTGACCAGCGCGGATACGCGGTATTCGGACATAGCGCACGTATCGCTTCCAAGCACGGCGAAGATGTGGGTTCCACTCAAGGTTTGGAAGAACCGTAAACGCGCAGACAATGAACCTTATGTGCCGAAGTTCACCTTCGACGGCGATCTCAACGATACGGCGGCTGTTCAGGCATGGGTGATTGATCGCGTGTTGCCATCCATCACAAAAATTTCAACCAAGTGAATACCTATCTGCAAACTACTGCAGCAGAGTGCGGGCTAGCCTGCCTGGGCTACATAGCGGCTCACCACAAGCATGAGTTCTCGATGAGCGAACTTCGAGCTCGATTTTCTGTTTCCATCCGTGGCACGTATCTGCGCGATCTGATTCGATTGGGAGGTCTTTTGGGGCTAGGCGCAAGACCGGTTCGCCTTGAACTCGACGGACTTTCAAGGCTCTCTCTGCCATGCATACTTCACTGGGATCTCACGCATTTCGTGGTCCTGATGAGGGTCTCTGGCAACAGGATCACGGTACATGACCCAGCGCGCGGAGAGCGCTCAATGGCCCAGGCAGAGGCTAGTCAGCACTTCACCGGAGTGGCATTGGAAATGTGGCCCACCACGGCCTTTCAACAAATTAAGCCGAAGCCGCCGATAAACTGGCGAGACCTGATGGGCCCTATCTTGGGTCTTAGGCGTAGTCTGTCGCAGCTCTTTATACTGGCAGCAGCATTACAAGTACTGGCTTTGGTACTACCTCTTTTCACTCAATGGCTTATCGACGGCCCCGTTGTCTCTGGAGATACTGAACTGATATGGGTAGTCATCACGGGCTTCGTGATGGTAACGCTAATGCGGGTCGTGCTCGAATGGACACGTGGCTGGCTCGGAATCATTGCTATGCACCAACTCGGCATTCAATGGGCGTCGCGTGTGGTTGGGCATTTGCTTCGATTACCGACGAAATGGTTCGAGGTTCGACACACGGGAGACGTACTCTCGCGCTTTCAGTCCGCACAAAGCATCCAGCAAACCGTGACTGGAAAATTCGTCGACATACTACTGGATGGCCTGTTCGGTACTGTGACTGCCATAGTGATGGCGATCTATAGTCCAACGTTGGCAGCCGTCGTCGTAGCCACGATTGCAGGCTATGCCGCGATCCGTCTATTAGCCCACGACGCGTTTCACCGGGTTAGCGATGAGGCAATGACACATGAGGCGGTTGCGCAAACCCATTTCCTGGAGAGTTTGCGAGCCATGCAGGCCATAAAAATTGCTGGTCTGGAAGAGCAAAGAGCCTCCCGCTGGTCAAATCTCGTTGTTCGAGCAGTCAATAAGCGAATGCAGGCAAACAGGATGACATTGAGCTTCGGAGCGAGTTACGGATTGTTGTTTGGTATGGAAACTGTCACTGTGCTTGGCGCGGGTGCTTACATGACCATTCAAGGCGGACTAACCGTGGGAATGTTGATGGCCTTTATAACCTATAAGGACGAGTTCTCGTCGAGGATGCAGAGATTTATCGACAATATGATGTCGGTAAGAATGCTTCGCTTGCACGTGGAGCGACTGTCTGACATCGTAATGGCCGAACCCGAGAAGACGACTGGTGCAATGCCTGAGCGATTCGATACTGATGGCTGGCTGGTCCCCGATATTTATCTCGATAGTGTGAGCTTTCGCTACGCCGAGGGTGCCGATTGGGTTCTAAGGAATATCACTCTCACCATTCGATCTGGTGAGCACGTGGTGATCATTGGCCCGACTGGATGCGGGAAGACGACGCTGGCCAAAATCATTCTTGGCCTTCTGGAGCCGACGGAGGGCACCGTGCGCGTGGGAGGCCATCCACTTTCTCACGTCGGGCTTGCAAACTGGCGGCGCCACGTAGGTGCGGTGATGCAGGACGATCAGCTGTTCTCAGCGAGCTTGAAGGAAAACATCGCGGGGTTTGACGACGAGATCGACATGGATCGCGTCCAAGCTGCAGCTGAATCTGCGGCCATACATGATGAAATTCTTGCGATGCCAATGGGATACCATACGCTCAACGGCGACATGGGCAATACCCTATCTGGCGGCCAGCGGCAGCGACTCCTTTTGGCACGCGCGCTGTATCGCCAGCCACGCGTCCTTGTCCTGGACGAGGCCACTAGTCATTTGGACGTGGCGCGAGAACGGCAAGTCAATGACGCGATTTGCAACTTGCCGGTAACGCGCATCACCATTGCACATCGCCCAGAAACGATTGCCATGGCCGAGCGAGTTATTGATATCACGCGGCTGGAATCGACCGCCATCGCCACTGACTAGTGGCCCTTAACACAGCCGAAGGTCACTGTCTTGGTGAAGCAAAGCTTCGCGGCGGACGCCGAGCTTTACTCTCTCTCTCGGGTTCGTGGTCGATCTTGCATACCGCACCGCCGCTGGGCGGCGGATGCGCACGAAATCCCTTGGCCCCGCGACGGCGGGGCCAAGGAGAAAGGAAGGCTCAGCGCTGCGGCGCCACTTCCCCGCCCACCAGGGCCGGCAACCGATTACCCTCCGCATCGATCTGCAGCGGGCCGGTGCCCGAGAAGCGATCCAGCGCGAGGTAGATCACCGGCGTGATGAACAGCGTGATCACCTGCGAGAACAGCAGGCCGCCCACCACCGCCAAACCCAGCGGCTGGCGCAGTTCGGCGCCGGCGCCCAGGCCCAGAGCCAGCGGCAGGGCGCCCATGATGGCCGCCAGGGTGGTCATCATGATCGGGCGGAAGCGCAGCAGGCAGGCCTGCCGGATCGCGCGCGCCGGGGCCATGCCCTGTTCGCGCTGCGCCGCCAGCGCGAAGTCGATCATCATGATGGCGTTCTTCTTGACGATGCCGATCAGCATCAGCACGCCGATGGTGGCGATCAGCGACAACTCCACGTTGAAGATGAACAGCGTGAGCAGCGCGCCCACCGCCGCCGACGGCAGGCCTGCCAGGATGGTCAGCGGATGGATGTAGCTTTCATACAGCACGCCCAGCAACGTGTAGATCACCGCGATGGCCGCCACCAGCAGCAGCACCTGGGTCGCCTGCGAGGACTGGAACACCGCAGCGTCGCCGCCCCAGCTCGTGAAGATCGCGGTGGGCATGGCGATCTCCTGCTTGTAGGCATCGATCCTGGACGAGGCATTGCCCAGCGCCGCGCCCGGCGCAAGGTTGAACGACACCGTCACGGAGGGCAACTGGCCCTGGTGGTTCACGGCGATCGGCCCGACCCGGCGCTCGGTGGTGGCGAAGGCCGAGATCGGCACCATCTGCCCGGTCTTGCTGCGCACGTAGATCTTGGAGAAGGCGGTCTCGTCGGCACGGTCGATATCGGCCGCCTGCAGGATCACGTAGTAGTTGTCGATCGGCGTGTAGATGGTGGAAACCTGGCGCTCGCCAAAGGCGGAATACAGCGCCTGGCGCACGTCCTGGATCTGCACGCCCAGCGCGTTGGCCTTGTCGCGGTCGATGGAGAGCTGCGCTTCCAGGCCCGACTGCTGCGAATCGCTGGTGACGTCGCGGAACAGCGGGTCGGCGCGCATCTTGCCCATCAGCTTGTCGGAGTACTCCTGCAGCTGGCCGGCCTTCACGCTCTGCAGCGTGTACTGGTAGCGGCTCTTGCTCTGGCGCCCGCCCAGGCGCAGGTTCTGCACCGGCGAGAAGTAAACCGCCAGCCCGGCGATCCCGGAGACATCCTTGCGCAGCGACTCCACTACCTTTGCCATCTTGGGCCGCTCGCCGAGCGGCTTGAGCTCGACGAACATGCGGCCGGTGTTGATGGCGGGGGAGGGCCCGCCGCCGATCGACACCACGATGCTGCGCACCGCGGGGTTCTTGCGCATGCGCTCCGCGGCATCGCGCAGGCGGTCGGCCATGGCGTCGAAGGAGATGTCCTGCGGGCCTTCGGCGTTGACCTGGATCTGGCCGATGTCTTCTTCCGGGAAAAAGCCCTTCGGAATGGTCGCGAACAGCACGGCCGTCAGCACGAAGGTCAGGCCGGCCACCGCCAGCACCGACTTGCGGTGCGCCAGGCACCAGTCGAGCCCGCGCGCGTAGCGGTGCAGCGTGAATTCGAACAGGTTTTCGAACCACTGGGTGGAGCGCAGGCCGATGGTCTGCTTCTGCTTGATGGCTGGCGCATGGGCCGCGCCGGCATGGTCGCCATAGGCGTGCTGGGACTCGTCGATCGGCACGTTCTCGGCCGACAGGAAGCGCGCGCACAGCATCGGGATCAGCGTCAGCGACACCAGCGCCGAGACCAGGATCGACAGCGACACCACGGCGGCGAATTCATGGAACAACAAGCCGATCACGCCCGGCATGAAGAAGATGGGGATGAACACCGCGACCAGCGAGATCGAGATCGACAGGATGGTGAAGCCCATCTCGCGCGAGCCGACCAGCGCGGCCTTGAGCGGAGGCACGCCTTCCTCGATGTGCCGCACGATGTTTTCCAGCATCACGATGGCATCGTCCACCACCAGGCCCACGGCGAGCGTGATGGCCAACAGCGAGACGTTGTCCAGGCTGTAGCCGAAGGCCTTCATCAGCGCCACCGTGCCGATCAGCGAGATCGGCAGCGACACGGTGGGGATCAGCGTGGCGGCGGCGCGCCGCAGGAACAGGAAGATCACCATCACCACCAGCCCCACGGTGAGGGCCAGCGTGAACTGCACATCGTGGATGGACTCGCGGATCGATTGCGAGCGGTCGTTGACCACGCTCACGTTGACCGAGTCCGGCATCTGCTGGATCAGGCGCGGCAGCGCGTTCTTGATGGCGTCCACCACCGCCACCGTATTGGCGTCGGGCTGGCGCAGCACGGCCAGCACGATCGAGCGTTCGTTGTTGAGCCAGCTGCCGGTCTTGATGGTTTCGACGCTGTCTTCCACGTCCGCCACGTCGGACAGCCGCACCAGCGCCCCGCTGGGCTGGCTGGCCACGATGATGTTGCGGAAGGCATCGGCGCTGGCGAGCTGGCGGTTGGCCTGGATGGTCAGCGTCTGGCGCGCGCCGTCCAGCGTGCCGACTGGCGTGTTGGCGTTGGCGCGGTTCAGCGCCGTGGCCAGTTCGTCCAGCGTGAGGCCGCGCGCGGCGAGGGCATCCGGGTGGGCACGCACGCGCACCGCAAAGCGCTTCTGGCCAAACACCTGCACCTGCGCCACACCCGGCAGGGTAGCCAGGCTGGGCGAGATCAGGTTGTCGCCGAAGGCATTCAGCTCGGCCAGGCTCATGGCCGGCGAGTTGATCGCCAGCAGCAGCACCGGCGCATCGGCAGGGTTGACCTTGCGGTACGACGGCGGCACCGTCATCTCGATGGGCAGCGCGCGCTGCGCGCGGAACAGCGCCGCCTGCACGTCCACGGCCGCGGCATCGATGTCGCGGTCGTTGTTGAACTCGATGGTGATGCTGGAGTTGCCGAGCGTGTTGGACGAACTGATCACCGACACGCCGGGGATGGTGGCGAACTGCTTTTCCAACTGGGTCGCCACCGAGGCCGCCATGGTCTCGGGGCTGGCCCCTGGCAGCGTGGCGGTGACCTGGATCACCGGCGAATTGAATGACGGCAGCGCCGCGATCGGGATGGTGGGATAGAGCGCGATACCGGTGACGATCACTGCCAGGCATAGCAGGATCGTCATCACCGGACGGCGGATACAGAGCTCGGACAGGGTCATGATGTCAGCGCCCCGGGCTCAATGCCTGGCGTCGGCGGCCGCCGCGCTGGCGGCACCTGCCTTGGCGGCTGGCGTGGCTTCCCGCACCAGGCTGCCGGCACGCAGGTTCTGCGCGCCTTCGACCACCACGCGCGTGCCTGGCGCCACGCCTTCGATCACGGCGGCGCTGGCGGTCGAGACCTGCACCTTGACCGGCATCGGCTTGACGCGGCTGTCTGGCTGCACGGCGTAGACGAAGCGCCCCTCGGGTCCGGTCACCACCGCCTGCGGCGGCACGGAGAGCGCATCCTTCAGCGTCTGCACCACCGCCTCCACGTTGGCGTAGGTGCCCGGCCACAAGCGCTGCAATTCATTATCGAACTGCGCCTTGATGCGGATGCTGCCGTACTGCGGGTCCACCGTGTTGTCGACAAAGCTGATCTTGCCGGTCACCGGGACCTTGCTGCCGTCGTTGGGCAGGGCGGTGACAGCGACGGGGCCGGCGTGCAGCGCCTCGCGCAGCGCGGCGAGCTGGCGCTCGGGCAAGGTAAAGGTGACGGCAATAGGCTGTACCTGGGCGATGGTGACCATCGGCAGAGCGCTGTTGGGCATCACCAGCGAGCCGGGGAACATGTTGATCACGCCGGTGCGCCCGCCGATGGTGGCGCGGATGGCGCCGTAGCTGACCGCCACGCGACTGGCCTCGATGGCGGCCTGGTCGGCGCGGATGGTGGCCTCGAAGCCGTCGACCTTGGCCTGTGCGGTATCCACCGCGCTCTTGGAGATGAAGTTGCGCTCCAGCAGTTCCTTGCTGCGCGCCAGCGTGCGGCGCGCATCGGACAAGTCGGCCTGGTCACGCATCAGCTGGGCCTGCGCCTTGGCGAGGTTGGCCTCGTCCATGCGGGTATCCAGCGTGAAGAGCAGGTCGCCAGGCTTGACGGTCTGGCCTTCCTTGATATGGACAGTGCGCACCGTGCTCGACACCTGCGGGCGGATTTCCACCGTGGCGAGCGCGCTCACCGTGCCGTTGGCCGTGACCCGCAGCGGCACGTCGCCCTGCTGCACCAGGGCGGTGCTGACCACCACCACGGGGGGCGCCTTGGCCGCCGGCTTGGGCGCCATCCAGGCGCGCCAGCCGAACCATCCACCTATGGTCAGCGCGATCAGGACCGCGCCGGTCATCCATGGTGAAACACGTCCTTTCCCGGTACCCATGGCCGGACTCCACTTGCCGTCGACAAAGCCCTTGGCCTGGTCGATCCCGTTCGTTTTCATGTGTGGACTCTCTTACAGTGCGCGCACGAATGCGCCCGCTCCCCGGCGGCCCGGCTTCTGGGGTCCGGTGCCGCGCCGCGACAAAACTGCTACTAGTACAGGATCAGGGGCTTCGACCGCTAGTGCCCCTGCCATCCATGCCATTACAAAGTATTACAGGGATGGATGCCTGCTTGTATCGAGAGTCAAACATTATCAGAAAAGCTGGCTCTGGCGGCCATTGCGTTGCCTGGCATTGATGCTGGCAATCGATACTTCGCGCGGTCCCGGCTCGATGCGTACCGCTTCGCCCGCCCGGAGCTGGCCCGGCGTCACCACGCTGAGATAGATGCCCGAATAGCCGCTTTGCACCATGTGCTGGACCGCGTGCCGGTAGCCCATCACCGCATTCAATTTGTAGCAGGGCCGGCGCGGGGACTCCACTTCGAGCAGCACATCGCCGATCCGCAGGTGGTCCCCCACCCACAAATCGGTCTCCAGCACGCCTTCCAGGGTCAGGTTCTCGCCCATGGCACCGTAGGCGAGCGGCCTGGCGGCGTCGGGGAGGTGAGCTTCCCGGCGCCGCTCGTTCCACCAGGCGAAGTGCTCGGCGGGGTAGGCATAGACCGCTTTATCCAGCCCGCCATGCACGCTCAGGTCGGCCTGTTCGTCACCCGCCAGCCCGAGCGGGCGCACCGCGACCGCGAGCGGATGGAGCAGGGTACTGAGCGGGTGCTTGCGGATGCCCGACATCACGACCGCCTCGGTACCCGCCGCCGCCACGAAGAGCGGCAGGGCCCTGCCGACATTGATGGCGAGCAGGCGCATGCCGTTGGGTGTGCTCATGACGTCTCCCCTGGTCGTTTTTCTCCCATCTTAGCGCGGCGAGTCTGGGGAGGGCGGCGCCAGGCGGATGCCCCGTGTGCGGCGCCGCACGGCCAGGCGGCCGGGAGGCGCCGGGTTGCGTCAGGCCTGCGGCTGCACCGCTTTTCGGCTGCGCCACAGGCAGCCCAAGGCACTCGCCCGTTGCGAAACCACCACCGCCAGCAGCATCAGCGCCGCCGCGCCCCAGTGCAGGGCATTGGCGCCGGCGGTGGCGTAGATCGCCGCGCCGCCCATGGCGCCCAGGGCCTGGCCGAGATAGATGGAGGAGGAGTTGAGCGAGATCGATACCGAAGCGCGCTCTGGCGCCAAAGCCACCAGCCGCGCCTGTTGCGCGCTGTTGGTGGCAAAGCCGCCCACGCCCCACAGCATGAAGATCAGCACCAGCGCCACCGGCCCCAGCGTCGCCAGCGGCCACAGCAGCATGGCCGCCAGCGAAGTCAGCATGGCAAACAGGACAATGCGGGCGGGCGTTACCCGGTCCATGCGCGAAGCCGCCAGCACATTGCCGCTGACACCGCAGGCACCGTAGGCCAGGAACATCAGGCTGAGCGCGCCGCCGCTGATGCCATGCACGTCGCGCAGCAGCGGCGCGATATAGGTAAACAGGGTGAACATGCCGGCCGACTGGATCATGGTAGTGGTCACTACCAGCACCATCGGCGTGTGGCGCAGCACCGCGCCCCAGGCTGCCCGCCCCACCGGTTCGACGTAGAGCCGGGGCGGCAGCGCACGCCATACGCCCACCGCCGCGCCCAGCGCCAGCAGGCCCACCAGCCCCATGCTGAAGCGCCATCCCAGCGTGCTGGCGATCCAGGTACCCAGTGGCACGCCGACCACGCTGGCGACGCTCCACCCCAGGAATACAAAGCTGATGGCACGCCCGCGCGTCTGCGCATTGACCAATAGCGGCAGGGTCGCGGCGGTTTGCGGCGTGTAGATGGCAGCCCCGATCGCGGTCAGGAAACGGATCGCCATCAGGCTGGCGAAGCTTGGGGCAAAGGCCGCCGCCACATGCATCACGGCATACACCAGCAGCGAGCCCGCCAGCAGCAAGCGGCGGTCGATGCGCGAGCCGAGCGTGGCGAACAGCGGCGCGCCCACGCAGGTGGCCAGCGCGAACACGGAGATCAGCTGCCCGGCGGTGCCGGCGCCAAGCTGGAAGTCGCCGGCGATGTGATTCAGCATGCCGGTGACGATCATCGCGCCCGTACCGATGACAAAATTGCCAAGGCACAGCATCAAGAGCCTGGGATCCATGGCGACCGGGGCAGGTAGGAGACGGTGGAAGGACGAAAAGCGCGGCCAGAGGCCGCGCGGAATCTCCCGAGTGTAGCGGTTTTGTTTCGTTCGCGTTGAGCGCAGCGCACTCAGGCGCGGCAGGGGGAACGACCGGGTGCCGGGTATCCGACTTGATTAATCCCGCGCCAGTCGGTAGCGTATCGGCTTTCCCGAGCGCCTGGCCGTCGGCCGCTCCGGCACTTTCTGCTGTAATTCCCCACCCTGTATGCCCGAACTCAATCCGCCCCGCGTGGCGGTCATCATCCCCTGCTACAACGAAGCGGCGACCATTGCCGGCGTTGTGCAATCGTTCCGCCAATACCTGCCGGATGCCGGGTTGTACGTCTTTGACAACAATTCCAGCGACGACACGATCGCCCAGGCGCGCGCCGCTGGCGCAGTGGTACGCTCGGTACCCCTGCAGGGCAAGGGCAACGTCGTACGCCGGATGTTTGCCGATGTCGATGCCGACGTCTATGTCATGGTGGACGGCGATGGCACCTACGACGCCAGCGTCGCCCCGGAACTGGTCCACCGCCTGTGCGCCGAGGGCCTGGACATGGTGGTCGGCGCGCGCGTCAGCGAAGAGCAAGCGGCCTATCGCTTCGGCCACCGCTTTGGCAACGTGCTGCTGACCAGTTTTGCCGCTACCTTGTTTGGCCGCACCTTCACGGACATGCTGTCGGGCTACCGCATCTTCTCGCGCCGCTATGCGAAGTCGTTTCCGGCGCATTCGTCCGGCTTCGAGATCGAGACCGAACTGGCGGTGCACGCGCTGGAGCAGCGCATGCCCGTGGCGGAACAGGAAACCATCTACTATT
Organism: Cupriavidus sp. 05L310; assembly: GCF_056398185.1. Classification (NCBI taxonomy): domain Bacteria; kingdom Pseudomonadati; phylum Pseudomonadota; class Betaproteobacteria; order Burkholderiales; family Burkholderiaceae; genus Cupriavidus; species Cupriavidus sp. 05L310. The sequence continues at coordinate 65,758 of NZ_JBFTOX010000028.1, read as the reverse complement.
CGCGCCCGACCGGTTCGGAGAGCAAGCTCAATACATACCGGGACGGCTGGCGCATCCTGATGACCATCCTGCGTCTGTTCAAGTCGGAGAAGCCGCTGGCTTTCTTCTCCACCGGCTTCATGGGTTGCTCACTGCTGTCAGTGATCCTGGCTGTGCCGCTGTTCGAAACCTACCTACGCACGGGCCTGGTGCCACGCCTGCCAACGGCGCTGGTGTGCGTGGCCCTGGTCCTGCTGGGCATCATCCTGCTCACTTGCGGCATCGTGCTCGACACGGTTACGCGTGGCCGCCTGGAGATGAAACGGCTCGCCTACTTGAGCCTACCCGCGCCGCTTGCCCCCCCGGCGGTCACCGCGCAGGCACCGGTCACGCCGCCCGCCGAGCCAGTTGCCGCACCGTGATTCGCAAGCAACTGCTCACGTTCGCCCTGGCGGGGGCAACCGGGTTCGTCGTCGATAGCGGCGTGCTATATGGCGCCCTGGCACTGGGCGCCGGCCACTACCTGGGGCGCCTGCTGTCCTTCCTGGTCGCGGTCTTCGTCACCTGGCGCATCAATCGCCGCCTTACGTTCCCGACGCGGCCAGGAGAATCGGCCTGGCACGAGTGGTGGCGCTATCTGGTGGCGATGTCCGCCGGCGGCGTCATCAACCTGGCCGCCTACAGTGTCGTGATCGCACGCCTGCCCGCCGCCGCCTGGGCGCCGTTGCTGGCGGTTGCCTTCGGCACGGGTTGCGGCCTGGTCTTCAACTTCTTGTCCGCCAAATACTGGGTATTCCGCAAGAAGTCCTGAATCCCTGCCGCCCTTGGCGCGGCAGCCCACCCCGTCAACCATGCCCGTCTTCCCCCGCCTCGCCGCGCTTGTGTCCCGGACCTTCATGCGGCTGCAGCAGCCGCGCGCCCCGTTGCTGGCGTGCATCCTGGTACCGCTCGCCTTCGGCCTGTTTTCTCTCGCGCTGGGCCAGGACCGCAACTGGGACTTGCTCAACTATCACCTGTACAACCCGTACGCATTGCTGAAGGGCCGCATCGGCACCGACCTGGCGCCAGCGCAAATGCAGAGCTACTTCAACCCGCTGCTGGATATCCCGTACTGGCTGATGACGCAGTACTGGCCCGCGCCCCTGGCGGGGTTTGCGATGGGGGTGCTGCACGGGCTCGCCTTCGTGCTGGTGTTTGGCATTGCCCGGCGGGTACTGGTGCCGGCCGGGGCAGGCCAGGAACAGACGCGGCATGGCAGCGCAGTGGCCTTGTTGCTTGCGTTGGCGGGCTGCCTGGGACCGGGCTACCTGTCGGAATTGGGCAACACCATGGGCGACAATGCCACGGCACTGCTCGTATTGGCCGGCTTGTCCGTGCTGCTGCACGGCTGGGAGCGCCTGGGGAGCGCCCATGCCGCCTGGGCTCTGGCCGCGGCAGCCGGTGTGCTGGTGGGCGCAGCCACCGGGCTGAAGCTGACCAATGCCATCTACGCGGTAGCGCTTTGCGCTGCCATGCTGAGCCTGCCGCTGCGCTGGCCGCGCCGGCTCTGGCTGGCCTGGGTGTTCGGGCTGGGCGTGCTGGCGGGGATCGCCCTGACCGCGGGATACTGGTTCGCCCTGATGTGGTCGAATTTCGCCAATCCGCTCTTTCCGCAGTTCAATGCGTTTTTCCACAACACGCTGGCGGCGCCGATCTCGGTGGCGGACACGCGGTGGCTGCCACGCAGCGCGATGGAAGCCGTGATGTTTCCCTTCGTCATCGTCGCCGATGCCAAGCGCGTGGGCGAGGTGCCGACGCGGCCGTTCGTGTGGCCGCTGTTGTATGCGCTGGTCTGCTGCTGGACTGTGCGCGCCGGCTGGCGGGCGTGGCGCGGCAAGCCGTCAGGCGCCGCCAGCGCTGACTTGCCGCCGCTCGCGCCGCAAGCGCGCCTGGTGCTGGCGTTCGTGGCAGCGGCATTCCTGACCTGGCTGGCTTTGTTCAGCATCTACCGCTATTGCGTCGCCATGGAGCTGCTGGCGCCCCTCGCCGTCTGGCTGGTGGTGCAACGCCTGCTGCCAGCCCGTGCGGCCGGGCGCACGGGTGCCATTGCGCTCGCCATGGTGGCGCTTGCCGCACTGACTGGCATGAAAACCTGGGGCCACGAATCCTGGGCACGGCAGGCCTTCAGACTCACGCTCCCGGATGTGCCGCTTGACACAAATACCACCGTCTTCCTGACTGGCGGGGCTGTGGCCCAAGGATGGCTGGCAACGCAATTTCCGGCTGCAGTGACATTTGCAGCGCTCAACTCCAACTTTCCGGAAGGGCCAGCCTATGTCGGGCGCGTGCAAGCCATGCTGGCCCAGCGGCCGGGCCAGGCCTACGCGCTGCTGCCCGCAAATGTGAACTGGCGTGCGCAGAGCGTGGCGCGGATGAACGATTCGCTGGCGGGAATCGGGGTGTCGGCCAATGGCAGCCTCTGCAAGATGCTGGGTTCGGCACTTGGCCGGCTGCGCGTCCATGCACAACTGGCCGCGCCACAGCCGGGCGGCGAAGGCGCCACCTGCACCCTGGCCCCGCTGCCGCAGGACCTGAGCGACCTTGCCGCCGAAGATCGGGCGGAAGTGGCGCTGCAAAGCCCCGGCCTGCTGCGCTATGGTCTGGTGCTCCAGGCCGGAGGCTGCCGCACCTATGATGCCTTCATCGGCGCGGACGCGCGGCCTTACCAGTTGTGCCCGGTAAAGCTGGGCCATCCGGCAGGCGGTTCAGCCGCACCTGGCGCCTAGCGCCTAGCGCGACAACGCCGGCGTCAGCGCCTTGGGGTTGGCGATGCTGTCGTGCTTGCCGGACAGCACATCGAGGATGTTCTGGAACGCGATGCGGAAGTACATCTCGTAGCTTTCGCGCTCGACATAGCCCAGGTGCGGCGTGCAGATGCAGTTTTCCATGCGCAGCAGGGCATGGCCCTGCAGGATGGGTTCGGACTCGAACACGTCGACCGCCGCCATGCCGGGGCGGCCGCGGTTGAGACCGGTCAGCAGGGCGTTTTCCTCCACCAGTTCGGCCCGGCTGGTGTTGACGAACAGCGCGGTCGGCTTCATGCGGGAGAAGTCTGCCAGCTTGACCAGTCCGCGCGTCTCGTCATTAAGGCGCAGATGCAGCGACAACACATCGCTTTCGGTAAACAATTGCTCTTGCGACTCCGCCACGGCCAGGCCATCCTCGCGGGCGCTTTTCTGCGAGTTCTCGCGTCCCCAGACCAGTACGTTCATGCCGAAGGCGCGGCCATAGCCCGCCAGCAACTTGCCAATCTTGCCGTAGCCCCAGATCCCGAGCGTCTGCCCGCGCAGCACCTGTCCCAGGCCGAAGTTGGGCGGCATGGTGGTGGACTTGAGCCCGGACTGCTGCCAGGCGCCATGCTTGAGGCTGGCCACGTACTGCGGAATGCGGCGCTGGGCCGCCATGATCAGGGCCCAGGTGAGTTCGGCCGGGGCCACCGGCGAGCCCGCGCCTTCGAGCACGGCCACGCCGCGCTCGGTACAGGCTTCGACATCCACATGGCTGCCAATGCGGCCGGTCTGGCTGATGATCTTGAGTTTGGGTAGTTTTTCCAGCAGTTGGCGGGTGATGCGCGAACGTTCGCGAATCAGCACCACGGCCTCCACGTCCGAAAGGCGCGCGGCCAGCTGGCCGACGCCCTTGACGGTGTTGTTGAACACCTTGACGTCATGGCCGTCAAGCAGGCTGAAGCAAGACAGCTTGCGCACGGAATCCTGATAATCGTCGAGTACGGCAATCTTCATCGGAAACTCTGGTTTGGCAATCGCAAGGTGCGCCCACCCACAGAACAGGGCACCCATCAACGTTATAGTTTTTACCACCTGTCGCGCGACACCGCGGTGGATGCGGGGCGCAGCGGGAACGGCGAGAACAATTCGGCACAACAACGGAAGTGCGCCGCCAGACAGGGAAACGGGACAAAACGACAAGGCCGGAATCGCGCACGAACATTGCTGCGGAGCAAAAAACAGCGGCGTGCGGCAGTGGTATCCTTGCCGGTTCCGATTCGGGAACGGATTGTCGGTCGAGCCTCGCTCCCGCCACCCGGACCGCGTCGGACAATGCTTGCCGGCCCCTGTCATGGGCGAAGCGCCACTGTAGCGCAGCCGCAGGGCCAGCCGCGACCTTTTGCGCAGTTCCGGTCGCTGTGGAGTTGTAACGGGATGTGACGATCCACCGGCCCGGCGCGGAACCAGCGGCGAGCCGCCGCGGTCTGCTCTGGCAAGGAGGCTCGCCGCCAGCCGTTTCCGGCGGTGGCAGTGCGGGCCAGGCTTTGCAAGAATTCTCTCTACGCTTTGGAGTTGCAGTATGAACCACCCCACAATGCAGGGCACGCCCGCACTCAACGTTCCAGCCTGGGTCAAGCACCAGAAGCTGATTGCCTGGGTTGCCGAGTTCGCGGCCCTCGCCAAACCCGACAATATCCACTGGTGCGACGGCTCGCAGGAAGAGTACGACCGCCTGTGCGAGCAGATGGTCGCCGCCGGCACCATGAAGCGCCTCAACCCGGCCAAGCGCAAGAACTCGTTCCTGGCGCTGTCCGATCCGTCCGATGTGGCGCGTGTGGAAGACCGCACCTTCATCTGCTCGCAGAAGAAGGAAGATGCCGGCGCCACCAACAACTGGACCGCCCCGGCGGAAATGCGCCAGACGCTGGCCGGCCTGTTCGATGGCTGCATGCGCGGCCGGACCCTGTATGTGGTGCCGTTCTCGATGGGCCCGCTGGGCTCGCCGATCGCCCACATCGGCGTGGAACTGTCGGATTCGCCATATGTTGCGGTCAATATGCGCATCATGACGCGCATGGGCCGCGCCGTGTTCGACGTGCTGGACACCGATGGCGAGTTCGTACCGTGCGTGCATACCGTGGGCAAGCCGCTGGCTGCCGGCGAGAAGGACGTGGCGTGGCCGTGCAACGCCACCAAGTACATCGTGCATTTCCCGGAAACGCGCGAGATCTGGTCCTACGGCTCGGGTTACGGCGGCAACGCGCTGCTGGGCAAGAAATGTTTCGCACTGCGTATCGCTTCGACCATGGGCCGCGATGAAGGCTGGCTGGCCGAGCATATGCTGATCCTCGGCGTGACCTCGCCCGAGGGCAAGAAATACCATGTGGCCGCGGCGTTCCCGTCGGCCTGCGGCAAGACCAACTTCGCCATGCTGATCCCGCCCAAGGGCTTCGAGGGCTGGAAGGTCACCACCATCGGCGACGATATCGCCTGGATCAAGCCGGGCCAGGACGGCCGCCTGTACGCCATCAACCCGGAAGCCGGCTATTTCGGCGTGGCGCCGGGCACCAGCGAGAAGACCAACTTCAACGCGATGGCCACCCTGAAGGAAAACGTCATCTTTACCAATGTCGCGCTGACCGACGACGGCGACGTGTGGTGGGAAGGCATGAGCAAGGAAGCTCCGGCCCACCTGATCGACTGGCAGGGCAAGGACTGGACGCCGGCCATCGCCAAGGAAACCGGCGCCAAGGCCGCGCACCCGAACGCCCGTTTCACCGCGCCGGCCGTGCAGTGCCCGTCGATCGACGAGAACTGGGACAACCCGGCTGGCGTCGCCATCGACGCGTTCATCTTCGGCGGCCGCCGCTCCACCACGGTGCCGCTGGTGACCGAAGCCCGCAACTGGACCGAAGGCGTCTACATGGCCGCCACCATGGGCTCGGAAACCACCGCCGCCGCTGCCGGCCAACAAGGCGTGGTGCGCCGCGACCCGTTCGCCATGCTGCCGTTCTGCGGCTACAACATGAGCGACTACTTCGGCCACTGGCTGGCGCTGGGCAAGAAGCTGGAAGCCAGCGGCGCCAAGCTGCCGGGCATCTACTGCGTCAACTGGTTCCGCAAGGACGCGGACGGCAACTTCGTGTGGCCGGGCTTCGGCGAGAACATGCGCGTGCTGTCGTGGATGATCGACCGCGTCGAAGGCCGTGGCCAGGGCAGTGACCACGTGTTCGGTACCTCGCCGCGCTACGAGGACCTGAACTGGCAAGGCCTGGATTTCACCAAGCAGCAGTTCGACCAGGTCACCTCCATCGATCACGCCGCCTGGCAACAGGAACTGGCGCTGCACGAGGAACTGTTCACGCAACTCAAGCACAACCTGCCGCAAGCCCTGGTGGATGCCAAGGCCGCGCTGGCCAAGCGCCTGTCTGCCTAAATAGCAGGCAACCTGGCTGGCAACCCGGGTCCGTCCCGGGCACCGGCAAAAGGAAGCCCACCCCGGCAACGGGGTGGGCTTTTTCCATTGTGGCGCCGCCGGCAGCGTCAGCCCGGGCTGCCGCCCTGCGCATCGCCATGCTCCACGGCATATTTCACCAGTTCCGCGCGGCCTTCGATGCCGAGCTTGCGCCGCAGGTTGAGCCGGTGCGTCTCGATGGTGCGCACCGACACGCCGAGCGCCGCGGCGATGTCCTTGTTGGCCTGCCCCTGGCCGATGCAGTTGAAGATATCCCGCTCGCGCGGAGTGAGCGCGTCGAGCGGGCCGGCGGCAGGCGTCTGCTCGGCCATGCTGCGGGCGATGCGCGCGCTGTAGAAGACGCGTCCGGCCAGCACCGCGGCAATGGCGGCCATCAGCTCGTCGGCCGGCGCATCCTTGAGCACATAGCCGCGCGCGCCGGCACGGATCGCCTGGCGCACGTATTCGAGGTTGTCATGCATCGACACGATCAGCACGGCCAGTTCGGGATAGTCCTCGTGCAGAGCGGCAGCCAGCGCGATGCCGCCCATGCCCCGCATGCCGATATCGGTGATGACCAGGTCCGGCATGCGCTCGGCGCCGGCGTGCGCCAGCCAGGCCAGCGCGGCTTCGCCGTCGTCGGCTTCGCCCACTACCGCGAGTTCGGGCTGCAGGCCCAGGCGCATGCGCATGCCGTCGCGCACCAGCGCATGGTCGTCGATCAGCAGGACACGGGCGGGTGCATGGCTCATGAGTGTGTAGTTCCAGGTAAGTCTTGGGGGGCCTGCCGCGATGGGGCGGGCACGACCGGCACCGCGGCGTGCAGCCGGGTCGTGCCCGGCGCGGAGACGATATCGAACTCGCCGCCCAGCGCGGCAATGCGTTCGCGCAGATTGCGCAGGCCAATGCCGCGCTTGGGATCATGCTGCATGCGCGCCACGTCGAAGCCGGCGCCGTCATCCTGCACCGTCAGCCGGGTAGCGTTGGCGTCGAACGCCAGCACCAGGGTGACATGGCGCGCATGCGCGTGACGCTCCACATTGGTAAGCGCCTCCTGGGCGATGCGGAACAGCGCGGTGGCCTGCTCGTCGGCCAGTTCGCGCGGCTTGCCGGTACGCGATACCGTGATCTGCAGCCCGCTGCCCTCCTGCATCTCGCGAGCGAGATGCTCAAGCGCGGCGAACAGGCCGAGGTCGTCCAGCAGGGCGGGGCGCAGGTTGCGAGCCACCCTGCGCACTTCATTGAACACGGTGTCCAGACGGACCAGCGCCGTGCCAAGCACGGGCGCAACCGAGGTGCCCTCTGCCGGCGCCATGCGCAGGCGGTTGGCGGCGGTCTCCAGCAGCAACTTGACCGACACCAGCAGTTGGCTGATGCCGTCATGCAGTTCGCGAGACAGGCGCGCGCGTTCCTCCTCCTGCGACTGCACCACGCGCTGCGCCAGTTGCCGGAGCTTGGCGTCGGCCTCGCGGTGCTCGCTGACGTTGAGGGCGAGCCCGCTGGCGGCGACCAGCAGGATGCTGATGGCGGCGATCACGCCGATCCACGCCATGGTTTCCCGGATGTCGGTCTCCGCCCGCGCATCCAGCTGGCGCAGCGTGCGCTCGACGTCGTCGAGGTAAATGCCCGTGCCCAACATCCAGTTCCATTCCGGCACGGCGACCACATAGCCAAGCTTGGGGGCCAGTTGCTGCGAGGAGGGCTTCTTCCACTGGTAACGCACCGACCCGCCGCCCGCCCGGGCCGCCGCGATCAGCTTCTGGATGGTGAGAGCGCCCTGCGGGTCACGCATGCTCCACAAATCCTGCCCCACCAGCTCGGGCTGGCGTGGGTGCATCAGGTTGCGGCCCTGCATGTCGTAGAGGAAAAAATAGCCATCGGGACCGTAGTCGAGGCGCGCCAGCGCCTGCATGGCGGCATCGCGCGTGGCGGCATCGATGCGGCCGGAATGCACCATCGGCGCAATCGCGCTTTGCGCCAGTTCCACGTAGTGGCGCAGCTCGGTTTCCTTGCTTTGCAGGTAGGCTGCCTCGACCAGCACGCGCTCATGGCGGGCCAGTTCGCTGGCCTGGTAGCGCACGGCCAGGGCGATGCCGAGCATGGCGACGGCGAGCGGCGCGACGGCCAGCAACAGGATTTTTTGACGGAGTTTCATCGGTACCGGGGTAAACACGGATAACGCGCAAGCGGCATGTGATCGTCGATCTGCGTAGTAACACGCAGCGCCGCTGCGTAGTTCCGCGCTTGTGCCGCCAGGGACGGGTGTCAATACTACACGCCGGACGCGCGATCTCTGCCCGGCAGTGGTTTGCATGCGTCCTGCGCAGTGGGTGCGCCCAGCGACAAAGCTGTTTGCATCGCCCGCCTGCGACGACGGAACCGGAACTTGCGAGACATACCGGGCGCCGGCGAAAGATCTGGCAGGGAACAGCTTGTGCCGCCCGCCTCCCTTCGCCCGCCGCCGCCAGGGACACCAACCGCGTGTCCCGCTTGCTTGCCTGCCCTGCCGCCGCTGGCTCCCAATAAATGGTCTGAGGAGATCCTCATCATGAATCGCATCGGGCAACACCTGGTGTGGCTGGCCGTCGCCATCCTTGGCGCCTTCGCCTTTGCCACCGTTGCACTGTCTCGCGGCGAAGCCGTCAGTGCCTTGTGGATCGTGGTCGCCGCGGTCTGTATCTATCTGATCGCCTACCGCTACTACAGCAAGTTCATCGCCGAAAAGGTGATGCAGCTGGATCCCAAACGCATGACGCCAGCCTGGCGCCACAACGACGGGCTGGACTACGTGCCGACCAACAAGGCCGTGCTGTTCGGCCACCACTTTGCCGCCATCGCCGGCGCCGGCCCGCTGGTGGGCCCGGTGCTTGCGGCGCAGATGGGCTACATGCCGGGCATGCTGTGGATCCTGGCCGGCGTGGTGTTTGCCGGCGCGGTACAGGACTTCATGGTGCTGTTCATCTCCACGCGCCGCGACGGCCGCTCGCTGGGCGACCTGATCAAGTCCGAAATGGGCACGATACCCGGCATGATCGCGTTGTTCGGCTGCTTCATGATCATGATCATCATCCTGGCGGTGCTGGCGCTGATCGTGGTGAAGGCGCTGGCGGACTCGCCCTGGGGCACCTTCACGGTGGCGGTGACGATTCCCATCGCCCTTTTCATGGGGATCTACACGCGCTACATCCGCCCGGGCCGCATCGGCGAAGTGTCGGTAATCGGTTTCGTGCTGCTGATGCTCGCCATCATCGGCGGCCAGTATGTGCATGAAAGCGCCGTGCTGGCGCCGCTGTTCACCTACGACGGCAAGGCGCTCACGTGGATGCTGATCATCTACGGTTTTATCGCCGCCGTGCTGCCGGTGTGGCTGCTGCTGGCCCCGCGCGACTATCTGTCCACCTTCCTGAAAATCGGCACCATCATCGCGCTGGCCATCGGCATCCTGATCGTGGCGCCGGAGCTGAAGATGCCGGCGTTCACGCAGTTCGCCAAGGGCGGCGGGCCGGTGTGGTCGGGCAACCTGTTCCCGTTCCTCTTCATCACCATCGCCTGCGGCGCGGTATCGGGCTTCCACGCGCTGATCTCGTCGGGCACCACGCCCAAGCTGCTGGAAAGCGAAGCGCATATGCGCTTTATCGGGTACGGCGCGATGCTGGCCGAGTCCTTCGTCGCCATCATGGCGCTGGTGGCCGCCTCGGTGATCGAACCGGGCGTGTACTTCGCCATGAACAGCCCGGCGGCCGTGATCGGCACCTCGCCGGAATCCGTGGCCCAGGTGGTATCTGGCTGGGGCTTCGTCATCACCCCGGACGTGCTGATCCAGACCGCCAAGGATGTCGGCGAAAACACCATCATCTCGCGTGCCGGCGGTGCGCCGACGCTGGCGGTGGGCATCGCCCACATCCTGCACCAGGTGGTGGGCGGCCAGGCCATGATGGCGTTCTGGTACCACTTCGCCATCCTGTTCGAGGCGCTGTTCATCCTGACCGCGGTGGATGCGGGCACCCGTGCCGGCCGTTTCATGCTGCAGGACCTGCTGGGCAGCTTCGTGCCCTCGTTCCGCCGCACCGACTCGCTGCCGGCCAACCTGATCGCCACGGCGCTGACCGTGTCGTTCTGGGGCTACTTCCTGTACCAGGGCGTGGTTGACCCGCTGGGCGGGATCAACACGTTGTGGCCGCTGTTCGGCATCTCCAACCAGATGCTGGCCGCGGTGGCGCTGGTGCTCGGTACCTGCGTGCTGGTGAAGATGAAGCGCGGGCAGTACGCCTGGGTTACCCTGGTGCCCACCATCTGGCTACTGATCTGCACGCTGACCGCCGGCTGGCAAAAGCTGTTCGACGCCGATCCCAAGGTCAGCTTCCTGACCCACGCGGCCAAGTTCAGCGACGCCATCGCCCAGGGCAAGGTACTGGCGCCGGCCAAGTCGATGGAGCAGATGCACCGAATCGTCTTCAACGATTACCTGGACGCCGGCCTGTGCGCGCTGTTCATGTTCGTGGTGCTGTCGATCGTGTTCTACGGTTTCAAGACCGCCATGAAGGCCCGCGCGGTGAACCGCCCGACCGACCGCGAGACGCCGTTCGAACCGATGCCGGCTTCGGCCTCGGCGCAGTCCTGAGTTCGCGCGGCAGCCACTGGCAAGCGCAAACCCGATATTTGGAAACAGGAGATCCAGCATGCTTGAGCAACTTGGAACCATGGGACGCTACCTGGGCCAGTCCCTGCGCCTGATGGTGGGTTTGCCGGACTACCAGACCTATGTGGCCCATATGGAGTCAACCCACCCCGACCGCGAGCCCATGAGCTACGAGGCATTCTTCCGCGAACGCCAGGAAGCGCGTTACGGCGGCGGGCAGGGCAAGTGCTGCTGAACCGCATGATATCCACGTAACATCGTGGACGGGCCGCCCCAAAAGGCGGCCCGTTTTACGTTTCCCCAGGGGTTACAGGGCCTTACACGTGGTTACAGCAAGTCCGGAGCGACTTCTCTACACTTGCGCCATCGTTGCTAACCCAAGGAAAAAGAACATGTCTCGCCACACCGTTCGCAGTTTCACCCTGGCCATCGCCCTGGCGGCATCCGCGCTGCCGGTGTTCGCGGGCGATATGAACAATGCCCTCGGCGGCGCGCTCGGCGGTGTCGCCGGGGCGGCGGTGGGCGGCGCGCTTGGCGGCTCGACCGGTGCCGTGATCGGCGGCGCGGTAGGCGGCGGCGCTGGCGGCGCGGTCACCTCCAACCGGCGCGAGCGCACCGGTGCCATCATCGGTGGCGCGCTGGGCGGCGGCGCGGGTACGGCAGCAGGCAACGCCATGGGCGGGCGCACCGGCGGCCTGCTGGGTGCCGCGGTAGGTGGCGGCGCTGGCGCCGCACTAGGCGGCAACGTCTCGCGCAGCAACTCCTATGCGGACGAGCGCGCCCGCGGTTATCGCGACGACCGCTATTACCGCAGCGGCTACAAGCGCAAGCATGGCCGTGGCCACTACCATCACGATCACGACGACTGATCGGCCTGGTGGGGCCGTTGCCCCGCGCGCAGGCGGCCGGTGTGCAATGCCGGCAGGAAAACGGGCCATTCGCGGCCCGTTTTTTTATGCCCGCGAGGCCCGTCAGCAGAGATTTCAGGAAAGAGGACAAGGCAAGGGATGAGCATCGGGGCGTATGATGCATCACCTGCAGGCTACGTCCGTAGCAGGACACCACGCGGACGGGATAGTAGGGCAGGGGCAATGCCGGACAATGAGGTGCCCAAAAACAAACATGCCCGTACCGGCGCGGTACGGGCATGTCCTCCGGTTAGTACGGGGAGAGAGCTTCCGCTCCCTCCCCGTCGGCCTGTGGAGATCAGCCGAAAGGGGTGAAAACCGCCGGCAGAGACGATGCCTGCCGGCTGGCCAGCGGCCTTACAGGCTTGCTGCGCCGTCGCTGAACACGTCGAACTTGCCGGCCTTGGCGCCGTCGGTGTACGGGTCGAACTTGCCGGCGCGGGCGCCATCGGTGAATGCGTCGAACTTGCCGGCGCGGGCACCGTCGGTGAAGCTGTCAAACTTGCCGGCCCTGCCGCCGTTGCTGTAAACCGAGGTCTGGGTGGCGCGGGCGCCATCGGTATAGGGGTCGAACTTGCCGGTCTTGGCGAAAGCGGGCGCGGCGGTCAGGGCAGCGGCGAGCGTGGCGGCAGCGGCGATCAGGGCGTAACGTTGGTTTTTCATGATTGAGTCCTTTCCACAGGCAGGATGCCTTGTCTTCTCAGCAGCCTTCGCTGCAATGCGGCATCCGATGGCTCCATATTAGGTATTTCCCTGATATGAATAAAGATTGCCCCCGACAATGATTAGTTGTAGTTTTAACAATAAATAACCCACTTCTCGTAAAAGTTCGCGGGCAAGACTGGAGACTATGTCATGGACCGGCTGCAATCGATGCGCGTCTTTTCCAAAGTGGTCGAGCTGGGCAGCTTTGCTCGTGCAGCGCAACAACTGGAAATGTCCAATGCGGTGGTGACGCGTTATGTGGCCGACCTGGAGAGCCACCTGGGCACCCGGCTGCTCAATCGCACTACCCGCAGCCTGTCGCTGACCGACGCCGGCGAAACCTACCTGCAGCGTTGCCAGCAGATCCTGGAAGACGTGGAGGAGGCCGAATCGGTAGTGACGGCGCGCAGCCAGTCGCTCTCGGGCACACTGCGGCTGGTGGCGCCGGTGATGTTCGGCCTGCACCTGCTCCCGGCCACGCTGGCGCGTTTTCAGGCCCTGTACCCCGAAGTGGTGTTCGATGTGCTCTTATCGGACCGTATCGTCGATATCGTGGAAGAGGGCCGCGACGTAGGCGTGGTGTTGTCTGACCTGGGGTTGGGCTCGCACCTGGTGGCGCGCCCGCTGATCTCGGCAGAGATCATCCTGTGCGCCTCGCCAGGCTATCTGCGCCAGCACCCGCCGCTGCGCCACGCGCACGAACTGGCCAACCACCGCTGTATCGCGATGCGGATTCCCACCGCGGAGCATGAATGGACGCTGTCGGGGCCGGAGGGCGAGGTGACGGTGCCGATCCGGCCTGGCCTGCTGTGCAGCAATGCCGAGCTGGCGCACCAGGCGGCGCTGGCCGATATGGGGGTGGCGATGCTGTCTGCCTATCTGGCGCGGCCGAATATCGAATCAGGGCGGTTGACGCACATCCTCCAGCAATACCGACTGCCTCGGCGCGATGTCAGCGTGGTCTATCCCAGCCGCAAGTTCCTGCCGACCAAGGTCCGCGCCTTTATCGACTTCCTGCTGGAAGAAGGCAAGATCCGCGGCAACGATCAGTAAAGGATCGAGACTGGCGCAAGGACAGGATTCGCGGAACCGGCGCGAAGCCGGTTCCGCGGCGGCTCACTCCTCGGCGTCGGCGGTGGCCTCGCCGCCGGCGCGCGACTTGCCGGTAGCACGCTTGGCCGCCGGCGCCTTGGCTGCGGCCTTCTTGGCTGCGGGCGCCTTCTTCACGGCAGCCGCCTTCTTGGCTGGTGCCTTGGCCTTGCTCGCCGTTTCAGCGTCCTGAACGTCCTCGCCGCCCGCCTTGGCGGAAGCGGTCTTGGCAGCCGTCTTCGCACCTGCCTTGGGCTCGCGGGCTTCGAACTCGAAGCCGATCTTGCCATCAGGCTGCTTGACCAGGAAGGCCTTGAAATTGCGCCCGGTGCGCGATGACTTGAATCCCGTCAGCAAATCCGTGCGTCCCGCGCCCAGCAGCTTGCCGATCTGCTCGCGCGAGATCTCCTGCTGCAGGATGATCTTGCCAGTCGTGAAGTCGCAAGACTTGGGACTGGCAACCGAGTTCTCGCACACGTACTTCATGCCATGCTCGAACACCGAGCCACTGCACTTGGGACAGGTGCCAACCGGTTCCTGGCCGCTGAAATCGACCGGCTCGCCATCGTTATCGTCGTCGTTCTGGCCGAAGTCGAATTCCATCTTGTAATGGCCTTCGTCGTCCTTGCCCAGCTTCAGGATGGCGGCGAAGGGCCGGCCCATCTTGCTGCGGAAGCCTTGCAGCGGACCGATTTCCTTCTTCAGCAGCAGCTCTTCGACCTCGTCGATCTCGAACTGGCGGCCGCCCGGGATCTTGCTGATCGAGAACTCGCAAGCGGTGCAGGCAAAGCGGCGGTAGTTCTCCTTGACCTGGCTGCCGCACTGCGGGCACGGCGTGGCCAGCGTGGCGTAGTCGCCCGGGATGGTGTCGCTGTCGTACTCCTTGGCGCGCTTGACAATCTGCTGCGTCATCTGCGCGATCTCGCGCATGAACTCGTCGCGCTTGAGGCCGCCGCGCTCGATCTGCGACAGCTTGTGCTCCCATTCACCGGTCAGCTCAGCCTGGGTCAGTTCGAGCACGCCCAGGCCTCGCAGCAGCGTCATCAGCTGGAAGGCCTTGGCGGTGGGGATCAGTTCGCGGCCCTCGCGCACCAGGTATTTCTCGGCGAGCAGGCCTTCGATGATGGCCGCGCGCGTGGCTGGCGTGCCCAGGCCCTTGCCGGCCATGGCCTCGCGCAGCGCGTCGTCGTCCACCAGCTTGCCTGCGCCTTCCATGGCGGAGAGCAGCGTGGCTTCGTTGTATCGCGCCGGCGGCTTGGTGGTCAGGCCAAAGCTGTCGACCTTGTCGACCTTGACGCGCTCGTCCTTGGCCACCGCCACCAGGTTGGCGTCGTCGCCTTGGGCTTCGCGGCCATAGACCACCAGCCAGCCCGGATTGACCAGGACCTTGCCCTCGGTCTTGAAATGATGGCCGGCCACTTCGGTAATCCGCGTGGTGACCTGGAACTCGGCCGCCGGGAAGAACACCGCCAGGAAGCGGCGCACCACCAGGTCATACAGCTTCTGCTCCGGCTCCGAGAGGTTCTTCGGGGCCTGCAGCGTCGGGATGATAGCGAAGTGATCGCTGATCTTGCTGTTGTCGAAGATCTTCTTGTTCGGCTTGACCCAGCCGCTCGCCAGCACCTTCTTGGCATGCGGCAGGTAGTTGGGCGAGCTCTCGGCAAGCATGTCCATGGTCTGCTTGACCGTGTCCATGTAGTCCTCTGGCAGCGCGCGCGCGTCGGTACGCGGGTAGGTCAGCACCTTGTGCTTTTCGTACAGCGCCTGCGCCAGGCCAAGCGTGTTCTTGGCCGAGAAACCGAAACGCGAGTTGGCCTCGCGCTGCAGCGTGGTCAGGTCGAACAGCGCCGGCGACTGCTGCGTGGAAGGCTTGGACTCTTCGGTGACGGTGCCGGTCTTGTCACGGCAGGCCGCCACGATGCTCTTGGCTTCGGCCTCGCTCCACAGGCGCGACTCGCGCGCCTCGGGATCGAACTCGTTCTTCTTGAACTTGGGATCGAACCAGCGCCCTTCGTACAGGCCGGCGGCGGCGATGAACTCGGCGCGCACTTCCCAGTAATCGCGCGGGACAAACTTCTTGATCTTCTCCTCGCGCTCCACCACGATCGACAGGGTAGGGGTCTGCACCCGGCCAACTGTGGTCAGGAAGAAGCCGCCGCCCTTGCTGTTGAAGGCGGTCATGGCGCGCGTGCCGTTGATACCCACCAGCCAGTCGGCCTCGGAGCGGCAGCGCGCGGCATCGGCCAGCGGCATCATGTCGGCGTCGTCGCGCAGGCGCGCGAAGCCGTCGCGGATTGCCTGCGGCGTCATCGACTGCAGCCACAGGCGCTGCACCGGCTGCTTGGCCTTGGCATGCTGCTGGATCAGGCGGAAGATCAGCTCCCCTTCGCGCCCCGCGTCGCAGGCGTTGACCAGGGCGGTGACATCCTTGCGCTTGATCAGGCGATTGAGCACCTTCAGGCGCGATTCGGTCTTGGCGATCGGGCGCAAATCGAAGTGCGGGGGAATCACCGGCAGGTTGGCGAAGCTCCACTTGCCTCGCTTGACCTCGTATTCGTCCGGGGCGGCAATCTCAACCAGGTGGCCGACGGCCGACGAAAGTACGTAATCATCACTTTCGAAGTATTCGTCATGCTTGGTAAAGCCCCCGAGGGCACGGGCTATATCGGCAGCAACCGATGGCTTTTCCGCGATGATGAGGGCTTTTGACATGGATCGGGTCCTTGCTGGCCGCACTCTGGCGGCCTGCGAATTATTGCCACTAAGGGCTCTGCACTATATGTAAACAGCGAGCTCGGGGCTTTGAGGCGCCAATAATAAGCGCGGTTCCGACGGCGGTGCAAGCAAGCACGCCGCCGGCGCCTTCGTCAAACAGCCGTTGCCAGCATGCGGGCCAGGCCCGGTGCGGTTGCTGTCGGTTCTTTTTTCAATGCGAATCCAGGCCGTCGCCGGCACCCTGCGCCAGCCAGTCCAGCACTTCCGGCACCTCGGCCCCGGCCGCCACCGGCATGGCGGCGCCGCGCGCCAGCATACGCTCAAGCACCTCGATATGCGGCAACAGCGTACCGTAGAACTGCGGCCGGCCCCCTGCGGCCGGCTGCACCAGCACCGTGGGAAAGTTGTCGATGTCGAGGTCGCCCAGCCGGTCGGCATGGGTTTCGATATCGATCCACACGAAGCAATCGCCGGAAAAGCGCGCCGCCAGGGATGTGAACGCCTCCTGGTAGGTCTCGCAGGTGCCGCACCAGGCCGCGCACAGGCACGCGACCAGGCGGCCTTGCGGACGCGCTGCCAGCGCCTGGGCGATCGCGCCCGGGTCCTGCTCCGGAAAGTAAACGGTCATGGCGGGATAAACATGAGCCTTTTCAGGCACGGGAAATCGTTTGATTGTAGCGGTCGCGGGGAAAACCGTGCTTCGACCGGCCTTGCGGCACCCACTAGCTTACCCGGCGATAGAAATTGCCCGGCAGCCGCTCCACGGCGCCCGCCAGTTCCAGGTTCAGCAGGACGGCTGCCACCTGCTCGGGTGGCAGGGCGGTGCGGGCGCACAGTGCATCGAGCGTGACGGGATCGTGGGTAAGCGTGAGGCCGAGGACATCGTCCAGTGCCGGCATCGGCGCAGGCAACACGGTCCGGACACCGGCGCCGCCCCAACCGAGTTCCTCCAGCACATCGTGCGCGGTTTCCACCAGCTTGGCGCCCTGGCGTATCAGCAGGTGGCAGCCCTTGGACAGCGGCGCATGGATCGAGCCGGGAATGGCGTAGACCTCGCGCCCTATTTCGGCGGCCAGCCGCGCCGTGATCAGCGACCCCGAGCGCGCCGCCGCCTCCACCACCAGCACGCCGCGCGCCAGCGCCGCGATGATGCGGTTGCGCTGGGGGAAATGATGACTGCGCCCCGGCGCGCCGAGCGGAAACTCGCTGACGATGGCGCCATGGGTGGCAATGCGGTGGGCCAGCTCGCGATGGCGGGCGGGATAGACCAGGTCGGCACCCGTGCCGATCACCGCCACGGTGCCGCCGATGCCCGCCAGCGCGCCGTCATGGGCAGCGCCATCGATCCCCAGCGCCAGCCCCGACACCACGGCCAGCCCGGCATCGGACAGCACGCGGGCGAAGCGCCGCGCATCTTCCACGCCCTGCACCGTGGCGCTGCGCGCACCGACCATGGCGACGGCCGGAGCGCCAAGCGCGTCCAGCCGGCCTTTGATGTACAGCACCAGCGGGGGGTCGGAAAGGTCCAGCAAGGGGCGGGGATAGGCTGCGTCGGCCAGCGTCACCACATGGTTGCCGGGCTCGGCGGCCCAGGCCACGGTACGCTCGACCAGCGCCATGGTGGTAGCGTCGGGCGGGGCCAGCAAGGCGCTCGCTTGCTTCTCGGGGATGACCGCCGCCAGCGCGCTGACGCTCTGCGCCAGCAGTTGCCGCGGCAGCCCGAAGACGGCCAGCAACTGGCGCAGGGCGCCCGTACCGAGGCCGCGCGCGCCCGTCAGCCGCAGCCACGCCTCGATGTCCGCGGCGTCGCGCGTGGTGGCCGGCGCCTGCACCGGACCGGCGCAGGCTGCTGCTGGCCTGGTCAACGTGGCGAGGTCACGCGGTCGCCAACCTCGATCGCGTTCGTGGCATCGGTGACCAGGGCATAGGCCACACCGGGGAACACCCGGAACACGAAGGCCAGGCCGTAGCGCTCGTCGGGCAGCAGGATGGGGCGATTGCCGTCGGTACGATCGGGCACCAACTGGCCGGCGCGGGAAAGCGCAACCACGTGGCCTGGCTCAAGGCCCGCGGTGGTGCCGAGGTTGAGCACCACCACCTGCTTGGCGCCGCCAAACTGCACGCCGCCATAGACCGCCGCGATGCGGCCATCGAGCGCGACTTCCGGGGCGCGGGGCACATAGCGCACCGGCTCGCGCGCGGGCTGGGGCATCAGCAAGGTGCCGGTGCCCATCTCCTGCTGCGCCTGTGTCACCTTGATGGTGGTCACCGCGTCGAAGCCTTCCGGATGGCGCGACACGCGGACATTGCCCTGGTATTCGGCCTCGTAGCCCAGCACAACACCGCTGACGGGGTCCTTGATCGGCTTGACCGGCTTGAAGGCCTGCCAGTCGCTGCCGATCACCGCCTCGGGCGGGGCGATGCCGCGCGCATAGGCGATGTCGCCCATGGCCAGGTAGACCCGCGACTCGGGCAGGGCGAAGATGCGCGCCGAGGTCTCCAGCGTGCCTTGGTCCACCACCAGCGGGCGGATCAGGAAGGACTCGATGTCCTTGGCGGGAATGCTGGCGATGGCGCCTTCCGGGCCACCCTCGCCGCGCACGCCCGGCGTGAGGCGCACCGTGCCGCCGGCGTCCGGGCTGGTCGAGAGCCAGGCGCGTCCGTCGCGCTGAATCAGGTACAGGACCTGGCCGGGATAGATCAGGTGAGGATTGTGGATCTGCTGCCGGTTCATGCCCCACAGCTCGGGCCAGCGCCAGGGCTGGCGCAGGAAGCGGCCCGATATGCCCCAGAGCGTGTCGCCACCGCGCACCACGTACTGCTGTGGCGCGTCCGGTGCCAGGTCGGTGGCGGGTATGCCTTGCTGCCCGGTGACAGTGGCCTGGGCCAGCTGGGCAGGGGTGACGGTAAGCTCAGCGGCATGGACTGGCGCCCCGGCGGCGGCAGTGATGCCAGCCGCACACAACATCAATCGGGCAAACGCGTGCAGCCTGCGGCCCGGCGCCGCCTGGTGTTCTTTGGTAAGATCGCGCATTTTCTCGAACCGGCTGGCAGAACAGCCGGATTGACCCTGGAGAGCGTGCCTGTTGCGGCGCGCCTTGAATTTTTGTACTTGCGCCCCGATTCTGCATGTAAACACCCGTAGCCGCAACGCGCGGGTCACATGTGTGAGCGGCAGGCGTTGCGCCCCAGCATCATGGCTAAACTCGATATCCTGACCTACCCCGATCCCCGCCTGCATACCGTGGCAAAACCGGTTGCCGTGGTGGACGACCGCATCCGCAAGCTGGTGCAGGACATGGCCGAGACCATGTACGAAGCACCGGGCATCGGCCTGGCCGCAACCCAGGTGGACGTGCACGAGCAGGTGGTGGTGATCGACATCTCCGAAACCCGCGACGCGCTGCAAGTCTTCATCAACCCGGAAATCGTCTGGTCCAGCGAGACCCGCAAGGTATCGGAAGAGGGCTGCCTGTCGGTGCCCGAGGTCTACGACCGCGTGGAACGCCCGGACCATGTGCGCGTGCGAGCCCTCAACGAAAAGGGCGAGAGCTTCGAGATCGAAGCCGACGATCTGCTGGCCGTGTGTATCCAGCACGAGATGGATCACCTCAAGGGCAAGGTCTTCGTCGAGTACCTGTCACCGCTCAAGCTTCAGCGTATCAAGTCCAAGCTGGTCAAGCTGCACAAGCGCGAACGCACCCGCATGTAAGGTAGCCGCGCCCGGACGCCCCGGCACCGGTCTGCTATCGTATTGCCTTCCCGATGAATCAAGTTGCCGGCCGCTGATGCGGCCGGTGCCGCTTTATGCCGGAGCGCGCCATGTCCCAAGCCGCAAGCCCAACCCAAGCGCTGCGCGTAGCCTTTGCCGGCACGCCCGAATTCGCCCGCGTGGCGCTCCAGGCCATCCATGAGGCCGGCTTCCCCGTCGTGGCCGTGCTCAGCCAGCCCGACCGCCCGGCGGGCCGCGGCATGCAGCTGCAGGCCAGCCCCGTCAAGCAGTACGCGCTGGAGCATGGTCTGGGCCCGGTGCTGCAGCCGCGGTCCCTGCGCCGCAACGGTAAGTACCCGGAGGAAGCCGGCGCCGCGGTGGATACGCTGGCGCAGCTTGCGCCGGACGTCATGGTAGTGGCCGCCTACGGCCTGATCCTGCCAGCCGAGGTGCTGGCGTTGCCGCGCCACGGCTGCCTCAATATCCATGCCTCGCTGCTGCCGCGCTGGCGCGGCGCGGCGCCCATCCATCGCGCCATCGAGGCCGGCGACGCGCAAACCGGCATCACGCTGATGCAGATGGACGAAGGCCTGGATACCGGCGCGATGATCCAGGGCGAAACGGTGCCGATCGGGCCCGACGACACCACCGGCACGCTGCACGACACGCTGGCCGCGCTGGGCGGCCGCATGGTGGTGGACGCGCTGCGCCGGCTCGCCGCTGGCCAGCCGCTGCCCGGCACGCCGCAGCCTGCCGAGGGCGTCACCTATGCCGAAAAGATCGCCAAGGAAGAAGCGCCGCTGGACCTGCGCCGCCCGGCCACGGCACTGGCCAGCCAGGTGCGCGCCTTCAATCCCTTCCCAGGCGCCACCGTGCAGGTCGGCCAGACCGTCATCAAGTGCTGGCAGGCCCAGGCGACGGAGGCCGTGCCCGGTCTGCGGCAGGCGCCGGGCACAGTGCTGGCCGCGGATGCCGACGGCGTGGTGATCGCCTGCGGTGAGGGCGCGCTGCGCGTGGCCGAGCTGCAGAAGCCGGGCGGCCGCAGGCTGCCGGCCCAGCAGTTCCTGCAGGGCATGCCGCTGCCGGCTGGCACCCGCTGCGCCGTGCCGGAAGGCACGGCATAACCGGCGCCTGCCCGCCATTGCCAATCCAGCAGCCAGGAATCCCATGCTCGGTATTACTGACTTCCCCCTGTTCGTCGGCGCTGTGTTGCTGCTCAATGTGACACCCGGACCGGACACCGCCTACATCGTCGGGCGCAGCGTGGCGCAGGGCAGGGCGGCGGGCGTGGTCTCGGCGCTCGGCGTCAGCGCCGGCTGCTGCGTGCACTCGCTGGCCATCGCCTTTGGCCTGACCGCCCTGCTGGCGGCGTCGGCCACTGCCTTTACCGTGATCAAGTTTGCCGGCGCGGCCTATCTGGTGTGGCTGGGGCTGCGCCTCATCTGGCAGCAATCGGCGCCCCGGGAGGCAAGCGCGGCCCCCGCCGCGCAACCGGGTACGCACGGCCTGCGCGCCTTGTTCATGCAGGGCTTCCTGACCAATGTGCTGAATCCGAAGGTGATCCTGTTCTTCATTTCCTTCTTTCCGCAGTTCGTCGACCGTCATGCCGGACATCAGGCCCTGGCATTCCTGGCACTGGGCGGCGTCATGGTGCTGATGTCGACGCTTTGGAACGGCCTGGTCGCATGGATGGCGGGCACCCTGACCCGCCGCGCTAGCGAGGCGCCCCGGCTAAAGTGCTGGCTGGATCGCATTGTTGGCGCCGCGTTCATCGGGCTGGGTGTCCGCCTGGCGCTGGCTCAGCGCTGAGCCCCCGCTGGCGGACAAACGGCCGAAGGCGTCGCTAACTGTGGTATTGCTCTATTTTTAGGCACCCCACGGTTGAATTTCCGCCCAGGGGTACCATCTAATCATCACCGCGTCGCGCTTCGCAGGCCTGGCCAGCCCGGCCACCGGGTGCGCGCGCGAGGATGATTTTTTCGGAGATCACGACAATGTTCAACTGGGTCAAGACCTTCATGCTGATGGCAGCCATCACGGCGCTGTTCATCGTCATCGGCGGCATGATCGGCGGCCGCAGCGGCATGATGTTCGCGCTGATCATGGCGCTGGGCATGAACTTCTTCTCTTACTGGTTCTCGGACAAGATGGTCCTGCGCATGTACAACGCGCAGGAAGTCGACGCGAGCACGGCGCCGCAGTTCT
This sequence comes from Cupriavidus sp. 05L310, assembly GCF_056398185.1. NCBI lineage: Bacteria > Pseudomonadati > Pseudomonadota > Betaproteobacteria > Burkholderiales > Burkholderiaceae > Cupriavidus > Cupriavidus sp. 05L310. The sequence goes on along the minus strand of NZ_JBFTOX010000028.1, from coordinate 43,584 downwards.
ATGGCATGGTGCAGGAGCTGGCGCAGCGCGCCCAGTTGCCGATGCCGCGCGTGTACCTGATCAACGAGGACGCGCCCAATGCCTTTGCCACCGGCCGTAATCCTGAGCATGCGGCCGTCGCCGCCACCACCGGCATCCTGCGCGTGCTGTCGGAGCGCGAGCTGCGCGGCGTGATGGCGCACGAGCTGGCCCACGTGCAGCACCGCGACATCCTGATCTCGACCATTGCCGCCACCATGGCCGGCGCGATTGCCGCACTGGCCAACTTCGCCATGTTCTTCGGCGGGCGCGACGAGAACGGCAACCGCTCCAATCCCATCGCCAGCATCGCCGTGGCAATCCTGGCGCCGCTGGCGGCCTCGCTGATCCAGATGGCGATCTCGCGCGCCCGCGAGTTCGAGGCCGACCGTGGCGGCGCCACGATCAGCGGCGATCCTCAGGCGCTGGCGATGGCGCTCGACAAGATCCACCGCTATGCCCAGGGCATTCCCTTCCAGACCGCGGAAGCGCACCCCGCGACCGCGCAGATGATGATCATGAACCCGCTCTCGGGCAGCGGCATCGCCAACCTGTTCTCGACCCACCCGGCCACCGAGGAGCGCGTGGCACGGCTGATGCAGATGGCCCAGACCGGCGTCTACCCGGTTTAGGGTCGGTTCAAGCCGTCCCGTTGCTCCAGGCGCCGGCCAGCCGGGCGCAAAAAAGCCGGCCCTGGGCACATACAGGGTAAACTGCCCGCCGTGCTTCCCTTCGAAGCGGCGGGCAGTGTTTTTTCCGGCCCCGCCCGGCCTTGCCGCCAGTCCACGCCGCTTGCGGCTTGCCTTTGCCACCCCGCGTTACCGTCTCACTGCCTCACTGTCATGCGCCTGCCACACGAATCACTCGCCTTCCAGATGCTCGCCGCCGCGGCCGCCGTACGCGGCGTCAACGAAGGCAGCGCGCTGCCGCTGGCCATCGACAACGCCGCCGCGCAATACCGCCTGGACCGCGTGCGCGACGCGGCCACGCGCGGCGCCTTGCAGGACCTGGCTTACCGTACCATGCGCCAGTTCGGCACGGCGCGCGCGCTGGTCACCAAACTGGTGACCCGGCCGCCCGGCGCGCTGGTGGATTCGCTGCTGGCGGTGGCCCTGGCGCTGCTGGTCGAGGATGAGCAGGGTGAGGGCGGCTATACGGAGTTCACCGTGGTGGACCAGGCCGTCAGCGCCGCCGCCTCCGAGCCCAAGACGGCTCATGCGCGCGGGCTGGTGAACGCCGTGCTGCGCCGTTTCCTGCGCGAGCGCAAGGCGCTGCTGGCCGAAGTGCGCCAGGACGACGAGGCGCGCTGGAACCTGCCCGCATGGTGGCTGGACGCGCTGCGCAAGGCTTACCCGGACCAGTGGACCGCGCTGGCCGAAAGCGCCAACGTGCGTCCGCCCATGACCCTGCGCGTCAATACCGCGCGGGTCACGGTCGCCGAGTATCTCAAGCGCGTGGCCAACGCCGGCATGGCTGGCGTGGCCATCGGTCCGCAGGCGGTCAGGCTGGTGCGCGCGTTTCCCGTGTCGCAGATCCCCGGCTTTGCCGAGGGAGACGTTTCGGTGCAGGACGCAGGCGCGCAACTGGCCGCGCCGCTGCTGGACCTTGCCGACGGTCAGCGCGTGCTCGATGCCTGCGCAGCGCCCGGCGGCAAGACCGGCCACATCCTGGAATTGGCCAAGGTCGAGGTGACGGCGCTCGAGAGCGATGGCCAGCGTGCCACGCGCATCGACGAGAACCTCGCGCGCCTGGGTCAGCAAGCCACCGTGGTAGTGGGCGACGCGAGCCGCCCGCAGGACTGGTGGGATAACCGCCAATACGATCGCATCCTCGCCGACGTGCCTTGTTCCGCTTCGGGCATCGTGCGCCGCCATCCGGATATCCGCTGGCTGCGCCGCGAGGTGGACATTCCCCGCCTGGTGACCGAGCAACGGCGCATCGTGTCGCAGCTCTGGAGCCTGCTCAAGCCGGGCGGCATCCTGGTTTATGTCACCTGTTCTATTTTCCCAACGGAGGGGGAAGAGCAGGCGCGCTGGTTTGGTGCACAGCTACCAGATGCGATACGATTGCAGGCACCCGGCCAGATGCTGCCTGGCAACAAGGACCAGGTGGCCGGCGGCGGCAATGCCAGCCAGGAAGGCCTGCCCACCGACCACGATGGCTTCTTCTACGCCCGCTTCCAGAAACGACCCTGACCGATCCGTATCGATCCCAATGCCGAGCCCGCTTCGCTTGTTCGTCCTTCGCGTCCCTGACGACAGTGCGTACGTGCCCGTGGCGGCAGGTAGTGCAATAGTCGGCGCCGCGCGCAAGGCGCGTACCTGGCTGGCAGCCTGGCGGCTTGCGTCGGCGATCATGCTGTGCGTGCTGATGGCACTGATGGTGTTGTCGGGAGCGGCGCGCGCCGATGGCATCGAAGTCAACGAAGCGCGCATCGAGTACCAGGACGGCGGCTTCGATCTTGCCGCGAGCTTCGATTTCGAATTGCCGCCACCGCTCGAAGACGCGCTGAACAAAGGTATCTCTCTGTATTTCGTGGTCGATTTCCAGCTCACCCGTCCGCGCTGGTACTGGTTCGATGAAAAACCGGTCAATGCCAGCCGCAGCGTGCGGCTGTCCTACCATCCGCTCACGCGGCAGTACCGCGTTTCCACCGGCGGCCTGCAGCTGCCGTTCATGCGGCTAAAGGGCGCGCTGCAATTCATCCAGCGCGTGCGTGGCTGGCGCGTGTTCGAGCGCAATATGGTCAAGCCGGGCGAGACCTACCAGGCCGAAACGCGCATGCGCCTGGACCTGACGCAACTGCCCAAGCCGTTCCAGATCAACGCCGTCAATACGCGCGAATGGAACCTGGCATCGGAATGGCGCCGCTTTAATTTCACTGTACCCACCGAGTTCCCGCAGCCCCCCGCGCCCACGCCACCGCCGGTGTTGCCAGTACCGGTGCCGCCCCCCGTGCCAGGACCGGCATCCGCCGCGTCCGCGGCAGTGGCCGGCGAAACGCGCGCGGTACCGTTCGCGCAGACCGTATCGACCGTGCTCTCCCCCAATACCCTGGTGCAGCCGGCCGCGGGCCAGCCATGAGCACCGCCCCCAGCCTTTGGGACAGCCGTTTCCGGCGCGTGCTTTACCGCGTCGTGGCCGGCATCATCGTGTTCCTGGCACTGGTGCTGGTAGCGCTGCTGGCAGGCGCCTCGGCCAATACGGAATTCTTCGACCGGTATTTCACGCTGCTGTTCAAGATCAACCTGGTGATCGGCATCCTGCTGGTGCTGATCATCGGGGCGCTGGCGCTGACCTTGTGGCTGCGCTACCGCCGCGGCAAGTTCGGCACGCGGCTGATGACCAAGCTCGCGGTGTTCTTCGGCGTGGTGGGCGTGCTGCCCGGCGTGCTGATCTACCTGGTGTCGCTGCAGTTCGTCTCGCGCAGCATCGAGTCCTGGTTCGATGTGCGCGTGGAAACCGCGCTCGAGGCCGGCCTGAATCTTGGACGCTCGACCATCGACAGTTCGCTGTCCGACCTGCAAGGCAAGGCGCGGCTGATGGCCGACCAGATCGCCAGCTCGTCGAATGTCGCCACCTCGCTGCAGCTCAACCGGTTGCGCGAGCAATACGGCGTGCAGGAAGCCGCCATCTTTACCGGCAGCGGCCGTGTGATCGCCACCGCCTCGAGCAACTATGCCTCGCTGGTGCCCGACCTGCCTTCCGGCGTGCTGGCCGAGCAGGCGCGGCTGGCCGGCGGCTACGCCGCGGTGGAGGGTGGCTCCGATCCGGTGGTGGACGGCCGCCACAAGCCCGAACGAACCGATGGCGGCCACTTGTACCGGCTGCGCGTCATTGTGCCGCTTGGCCCCGCGCCCACCGCGCAGACCAATGCGCAAACCCTCGCGGAAAGCGCCAGCGGCCCGGCGGCAAAGCAGCCCCTGAATGCAGCCAGCCGCTGGGCGGGCTCGGGGCTGGCCGTGGAACGCCGCCCGGAAGACGCGGCTTCTTCCGGCTTCGGGCTGGTGGGCGACACGGTGCGCGAGGAACGCTATCTGCAAGTCGTGCATCCGGTGCCGGCGGCGTTGGCGCGCAATGCCGACGAAGTCCAGCGGGCCTACCAGGAGTACCAGGAGAAGGCGCTTGGCCGTACCGGCCTGCGCAAGATGTATATCGGCACGCTCACGCTCACGCTGTTCCTGGCGGTGTTCATTGCCGTGATGCTGGCGCTGCTGCTCGGCGGCCAGCTGGCGCGGCCGCTGCTGATGCTGTTGCAAGGGACCAAGGAAGTGGCAGAGGGCGATCTCTCGCCCAAGCGCGAACTCAAGAGCCGTGACGAGCTCGGCATGCTGACACAGCAGTTCAACATGATGACGCGCCAGCTCTCGGAAGCGCGCATCGCGGTGGAACAGAACCGCAGCGCGCTCGAAAAATCGACGGCGTATCTCGAAAGCGTGCTGCAGAACCTCACCGCCGGCGTGTTTGTGTTCGACCGCCGCTTCGTCCTGATCACCGCCAATCCCGGCGCCGAGCGCATTTTCCGCCAGCCCTTCGCCGGCGCGCTGGGACAGCCCATCGACAGCATCCCGGTGCTCGGCGCATTCGGCGACATCGTGCGGCAGGCCTTTTCGGAGCAGACCACCAGTGAAATGCTGGGTGGCGCGCAGCACTGGCAAAAGCAGATCGAACTGCCGCAGGGCGATGAGGAACAACCGCTCACGCTGCTGGTGCGCGGCGCGCGCCTGCCCGGCGGACGGGGCGACGAGCAAGGCGAGCCCGGCTACGTGGTGGTGTTCGACGATATCTCGGATGTGATTTCCGCTCAACGCTCCGTGGCCTGGGGCGAAGTGGCGCGGCGCCTTGCGCACGAGATCAAGAACCCGCTGACCCCGATCCAGCTCTCGGCCGAGCGCCTGCAGATGAAGCTCTCGCCAAAGCTGGAAGGCCACGACGTGGACGTGCTCAAGCGCGGCGCCACCACAATCGTCAACCAGGTGCAGGCCATGAAGCGCATGGTCGACGACTTCCGCGACTACGCGCGCACGCCGCCAGCGCTGCTGCAGTCACTGCAGATCAACGGCCTGGTGGCGGAAGTGCTGCACCTCTACGGCATCGACGACACCGGCCCCCACGAGCATGCGGTGATCCATCCGTCGCTGGCTGCCAGCCTGCCTGAAATCAAGGGCGATCCGACCCAGTTGCGCCAGGTGATTCACAACCTGCTGCAAAACGCGCAGGATGCCGTGTCGGACAACGTTTCGGCGGCCAGAATGGCGCCCCATATCGCTCTGCACACCGAGACTGTAGAATACAAAGATTCTGCCGGCGAAGACCGGCAGGCCGTCAAGCTCACCATTGCGGATAACGGTCCTGGTTTCGCCCCGCGCATCCTTAGTCGCGCGTTCGAACCGTATGTGACCACCAAGGCCAAGGGAACCGGCCTCGGGCTCGCAATGGTGAAGAAGATCATTGACGAACACGGCGCACGCATCGAGTTGCGCAATCGCATGGAGGGCACCGAGATCATCGGGGCACAGATCTCCATCCTGTTCGTTAAACTGGCATAGTCAATGTGCGGCCCCGAACCCGGCAAGCCGCGGTAGGGTCAAGAGGGGAAGTATGGCAACCATCCTCGTAGTCGACGACGAAATGGGTATCCGGGAGTTGCTCTCGGAAATCCTCAGCGACGAAGGCCATGTGGTCGAAGTGGCAGAAAACGCGCAGAAGGCGCGCGAGTACCGTGCCGGCAATACGCCGGATCTGGTGCTGCTTGACATCTGGATGCCCGATACCGACGGCGTCACGCTGCTCAAGGAGTGGTCGGCCCAGGGCCTGCTCTCCATGCCCGTCATCATGATGTCGGGGCACGCCACCATCGATACCGCGGTGGAGGCGACCAAGATTGGCGCGCTCAATTTCCTCGAGAAGCCTATTGCCTTGCAAAAGCTGCTGTCGGCGGTCGAGCAGGGCCTGGCACGCGGCGTCGAGCGGCCACGCGCAGGCGTGGCCGCCGGCACGGCATTGCCCGCGAACGGCAGTGGTGAAGGCATCGCGGCGGTAGTGGCGGAAAGCGCCGCGGAAAGCGCCAATGGCGCCCCGCAACGGCTACCCGAAGCGGAGATGCACTTCTCCTTCGATATGCCGCTGCGCGAGGCGCGCGACCTGTTTGAGCGCGCTTATTTCGAATACCACTTGCTGCGCGAACACGGCAGCATGACCCGCGTCGCCGAGAAAACCGGCCTCGAACGTACCCACCTGTACCGCAAGCTCAAGCAACTCGGCGTGGAACTCGGCCGCAATAAGCCGGAGCCAGCAGAACAATGATGCGGTGATGCGCGCAGCGCTTGACTGATTCAAAATGCGCTGCTATGATTTCGCTTCTTTGGCCCGGTAGCTCAGTCGGTAGAGCAGAGGATTGAAAATCCTTGTGTCGGCGGTTCGATTCCGTCCCAGGCCACCAGCATTACGAAAAAGCCCAAGATCTGAAAAGGTCTTGGGCTTTTTTCATTTGCCGGTGTTCATTTTTTACCGACGCATAAGATGCGATGCGCTTCGCCGTATTGGCATTCCCATGTGCCGCCGCACGGTGGCGAAGAAGGCCATGGGCGCGTTGTCTCCCTGCTCCGGCTGTCCTGTATGCCCACGCGCAAACGGGGGCATGGACGTCCTTTCCAGTCCTCGCATGGCTATCGCCAGACGCCCGCTACGCCCTTGCTTTGTCCACTGTCACCGCCTATTGTTTAGGCACAATTTCCTCGACCAATGCTATCGCACCCGCGATTATCGGCATTGCGCCAAATACCCCTGAATTCCGGCTTCCGCATTTCAGCCTGACCTCCGAATTTCATCATTGCACGCTTCGTATCCGTGCCGTGCGGGTAGCCATCTGGCAAAACACGCCGCGCATTCGATACCACCAGTTCATTCAAAACTAGCCGCGCGTGCATTGACGCCGGAAGACGAAAAACGAACACTGCGCGCTCCCGCGGCGAGGACTGATTCCATGTCCGAGGCGGTTTCCAGGCCATGCCAAGCAAACCCGATGCGCAAGCACCCCGACGATGTAATGACCGCTGAACCGCATGGACGCGCCGTACCCGTGCCTGCGAGCACACTGGCCAGGCGCCTGGTGGCCGAAGCCTTGGGCACAGCGTTGCTGGTTGCAGTGGTGGTGGGTTCCGGCATTCGCGCGCAGCAGCTGGCCGGTGGCAATGTCGCACTGGCATTGCTGGCGAATTCGCTGGCCACGGGGGGTGGGCTCATCGCGTTGCTGCTGGCGCTGGGACCGGTATCGGGCGGTCATTTCAACCCCGTGGTAAGCCTTTGTGCATTGGTACAGGGCACGCTGCCGGCACGCGATGCGTGGCGCTATGCGCTGGTACAGGCTGCTGGCGCCATCGCGGGCGTCATCTGCGCGCATGCGATGTTTGGCGAGCCGATGCTGGCCTGGTCGGCACAAAGCCGCACCGGGACATCGATGTGGTGGAGCGAGTTCGTGGCCACCTTCGGCCTGATCAGCGTGGCCACCGGTACCGGACGCAGCCGGCCCGGCCTGGTTCCGTTCGCCGTGGCGGCCTATATCACGGCTGGCTACTGGTTCACAGCATCAACCTCTTTTGCCAACCCGGCACTCACCATTGCCTGTGCGTTGACGGCAACCTTCACAGGTATCCGTGCCATCGATGTGCCCGGCTTCATGCTGGCGCAACTGGCGGGAGGGTTGAGCGCCACGCTGATCTTCCACTGGTTGCTGCGCGCGCCGGCAGCGCTGCCGGGCCGTTCACATGCGAAGCAAACGGCGGCATGGCCGACGCCTGGCCCGGCGGCCACTCCGGCCGCTACCAGCGCCGATTGAGCTGGACGCCGAAGATGGAGCCGGACGTTTGCGAGGCCCACGTATCCGCCGGCGAGGCGAACGCTATGCCATCCACGTCGCTGGCCTTGCTGTACGTGTAGAAAGCGCGCAGGTTGGCATTGCCGGCCGCCTTGCCAAGCGTGAAAGTCGGCGCCACGGTCAGGGCGGTGCGTTGCCCGCTCGCGCCAAAACCCGAGGAAATCTGGTCACGCGCCACCTCGAAGGTAAGCTTGAACTGCTCGCTGGCGATGTAGGCGGGACGCACGCGCGTGGCTATCCATTGCAGCGTTCCGACCGGCGAGCGGTCGAACTGCATGCTGGACTCGACCGAGCCTGCCAGGCCCAGGCCGGAGCGTTGCTTCCATTCCATCGATTCGGCCAGGCGTACTCGGGACAACGCAGGACCCATGCCTGTGTAGCCAGTCAGCGCATTACGGCTGCCTTCGCCAAACTGCATGCCGAAACGATTGGTCCCGGCGAGCACGCCCTGTTGCTCGTGCATGGCCGACACCCACCATGCGCTGCCGGTCTGCTGGATCAGCGGCTGCGCTTCCACCCGCGTATAGCCGAGTTGCACCGAGCCTTTCTCGTTGGTCGTGATGGGGGCGGTGCGCAGCGAATGGTAACTAGGCAGGTTGGCGCCATTGAGATCGTTGCGCGCGGTGTACTGGTAATTGAGCGCGATATCGCCAAAGCGTGCATTGTCCACGCCGAAGCGCATTGCCGGGGAGGTGGGCGGAAGCAGTCCCGAGGACATCAGGAAGGCCGAGGTCTCGCGCCGGCCAGCCCACATGGTGGCGCCGTCGAGTACCGACAGGCCACTGACCGAGGTATAGATCTGGGGCAGCAGGGCATACGGATCGACCGCTGCCGGGCGGCCATTGACCGAGGTGGCATCCGTCCCCTTGGCCTGCGCCACCAGTTGCACCTGGCCGCCGCCATCCAGGGCGAACAGCGATTCCTTGAGCTTGACCTCGCCCGTGCTGCGGCAGGCCAGCCCTCCGCCTACGCCGGTGGACAGCGTGCCGCCACCGGCGCAGGCACGCGTGGCCGTGTTGCGGTCGTCATAGGCAGCTCGTCCGCTGTAACCTAGCCGCCAGACCTGGTCGCCGGCCGGATCGTCGACCGGCAACTGCGAGACCAGGGCGAAGCCCTCGCTGGCTGGCGCCTCGGGGGCATCGCCGTCGACCGGCTCGGCCAGCTTCGGCGATGCTTCCGCGACGAACTGGCCCAGGCGCTTCGGAAAGAACACGACAGGAGGCGGCGGCGCCATCACGGGCTCTGGGGGCAAGGCAGGCTCGGGCGGTCCGGCGAGTTCCATGCCGTCGTCGGCCAGGCCTGCGTTGGCCCAGGTGGCCGGAAGCGGCGGGGCTGGCAGGGCGGCGTCCGCGGCACCGGCCTTGGGGGCGTCTGGTGCACCGGACTCGGAAGGATCGGCGGGAGCAGGGGCCGCAGCGGCGGCAACGGGCACGGAAGGCGCTTCCATGACCGCAGGCGCGGCGTCAGCCAGGCGTACTACCGCTGGGCTGGTCTCGGCACCACCAGCTGACTCGCGCGCAACCAAGGCTGCCAGCGGGTCTGTCTCCGGATCTACCTGTGGCGAGGGCCGGGGCTGTACCGCCACGGCCGGAGGTGCCACCAGCGCGTCCGATGCCGCCAGACCCGTGCCGGCCTGCGCACACGCGTTTATCCCCCAGGCGGCCAGCACGGCAACGGCGAGGCGGCGAGAGTGACGAGGCAGCGGGCGGCCCGATTCGGCCGGGACAACAGGCAACATAGGCAACACCAGTAAGGCGTGATTTTTTAACAGTCGCCCGATTGGACAGCAAGCGGGGTTACAAAATCCGCGGCAAAGGCGGCCTTTTCACCATATGGAACAGGGCGGAGGAACCACCCGGAAAGCAGCGCTTTCCTAGCGAAAACCCGGACTTTCGCGGTTCCCCGTGGCGAAAGGGCCACCGCTATAATCATCGGGCTTGTCCGACGGGTACGGACCGGCGCCCCCCGAGCCTGTTACAAAGGCATGCCAAGGTCATCCGCGGATCCTGGCATGCCTTTGTAACAGGCTCATTAATTGCGCAGCCGCCGTACCCCGGCTTCATGCGCGACACGGTACAGAGCCGGATGCCCACGCATGACGTGAGCGTGCCTGACGCTGCTGCCGCACCAAAAAATTTATAAAGAGGAGAAGTTATGGAACGTCGTTCCTTTCTGTTGAAGGCATCGGCCGTGGCCGCCACCGGGGCGCTGGCCGCCTGCGGCAAGGAAGAAAAGGCTGCCGCGCCGGCCGCCGCCGGTGCCAGCGCACCGGCCGTGATCGGCAGCAACCCGGCCGTGGAATGGCGCCTGGCTTCCAGCTTTCCCAAGTCGCTCGATACCATCTTCGGTGGCGCCGAGCTGCTGTCGGCCCGGGTCAAGGAACTGACCGACGGCAAGTTCAACATCAAGGTGTTCGCCGCCGGCGAAATCGTGCCGGGCCTGCAGGTGCTGGACGCGGTACAGAACAACACGGTGCAGATCGGCCACACCGCCGGCTACTACTACTTCGGCAAGAACCCGACGCTGTGCTTTGACACCACCATCCCCTTCGGCCTGACCGCACGCCAGCAGAACGCCTGGATGCTGCAGGGCAACGGCATGAAGCTGATGCGCGAATTCTTCAAGGAATACAACGTCGTCAACTTCCTGGGCGGCAATACCAACGCGCAGATGGGCGGCTGGTTCCGCAAGGAAATCAAGACGGTAGCCGACCTGCAGGGCCTGAAGTACCGCATCGCCGGATTTGCCGGCGTGGTGCTGGCGCGCCTGGGCGTGGTGCCGCAACAGATCGCCGGCGGCGACATCTATCCGGCACTGGAAAAAGGCACCATCGACGCGGCCGAATGGGTTGGCCCCTACGATGACGAGAAACTGGGCTTCTACAAGGTTGCGCCGTACTACTACTACCCGGGCTGGTGGGAAGGCAGCGCGCAGCTGTCCTTCTATTCCTCGGCCACGGAGTACGAGAAGCTGCCCGCGCTGTACAAGCGCGCGCTGGAAACGGCCACCATCGAGGTCCACACCAACATGATGGCCAAGTACGATACGGTCAATCCGCAAGCCCTGGCGCGCCTGCTGGAGAACGGCGTGAAGCTGCGTCCGTTCTCCAAGGAGATCATGGAGGCCTGCTTCAAGGCCACCCAGGAAGCCTACGCCGAGGAAAACGCCAAGAATCCTTCGTTCAAGAAGATCTACGACGACTGGCGCGTATTCCGCAACAACGAAGCCGCCTGGTTCAATGTGGCCGAGCAGGCATTCTCGCAATTCAGCTTCACGCACAAGCTGTAAATGCCCTGACACATGCGGGCCGCTGCCCGCTGCGCCGCAAGCGATAAGCCCGTGCCAAGCACGGGCTTTTTTACGCCGGTAGAATCGCCCGATTCTTTGGGACTTCTCATGCAAACCGGCATCATCTACGCGCTGCTCGCCTACACCATCTGGGGCCTGCTGCCGCTTTATATCAAGTCCCTGCACGGCATCGCGCCGATGGAGATCCTGCTGCACCGGATGGTGTGGTCGCTGGTGTTCCTGGGCCTGGTGCTCACCTGGCGGCGCCACTGGGGCTGGCTGCGCGGGGTATGGTCCAATCCGCGCCTGCTGGCCGGCTTCGCCGCCAGCGCGCTGCTGCTTAGCGGCAACTGGTTTCTCTACATCTGGTCGGTATCGAACGGGCGGGTGGTGGACGCAAGCCTGGGGTACTTCATCAATCCGCTGTTCAACGTGCTGCTGGGCGTGCTGTTCCTGCACGAGCGGCTGCGCCCCGGCCAGTGGGCCTCGATCGCGCTGGCGACCGCGGGAGTGGCCTGGCTGACCGTGGCAGCCGGCCAGTTGCCGTGGATCGCGCTGGCGCTGGCCGCCACGTTTGGCGGGTACGGATTGCTGCGCAAGACCGCCACGCTTGGCGCGCTGGAAGGCCTGTCGCTGGAGACCCTGCTGTTGTTCCCGCTGGCGGCAAGCTCCCTGGCCTACCTGTTCGCCACCGGGCAGGCGGACTTCAGCCAAGCCAGCGGCGGCGTGCAGTTGCTGGCATTGCTGGCCGGTCCCGTCACCGCTGTCCCCCTGCTGTTGTTTGCGGCGGGCGCGCGCCGCATCCCGCTGTCCTTGCTAGGGCTGCTGCAATACACGGGGCCGACGCTACAGCTACTGCTCGGCGTGTGGCTGTGGAACGAGCCGTTCCCGGCAAGCAAGCAGGCCGGGTACGCAATGATCTGGATATCGCTGGCTGTCTATGCCATCGAAGGCATCTGGGCGGGGCGCCGGCGCAGCGCCGCCGTGGCGCAAGGCTGAGGGAAGGGGGGGCTCCTTCCGCTGGGGCCTCATCTTATTCTTGCCAGAAATAAATATAAGAACAAAAATCGAGTCATCATCCATTCTGTTGATGAATTTCGAAGATTTCCGACATTTTCACTGAGAGAACGGGTAGGCGGGGACCATCAGATCCTGACACAAATATTCGCTGCATCTATCGCGACAACCAAAATTTCGCGAGCATTCATTGATGTAGAGAATACTCATTCCCATCTATCAAATCGTTCAAAGCCCTGCCTGCAGTCCAATCCCCCTCAGTAAAGGCCGCGCACCTGCGCATGCAGACGCACCAGGCCGAGCAGCGCATCGATATTGGGCGTAGCAATCCCCACGTGCTCGCCAATTTCCCTCACTGAGGCCACCAGCGCGTCGATCTCCAGTGGCCGCCCCGCCTCGGCATCCTGCAGCATTGAGGTCTTGAAGGCTCCCAGCTTGCGCGTCACCTGGCTACGCTCCTCGCCGCTCTGCGCGATCGGGCAGCCAATAGCCGCGCCGATCCGTCCAGCTTCCTCCATCACCGCCAGGCAGAAGCGGTTGACCAGCGGGTCGTCGAGGATGCGGTCGCAAGTCGCGCCGGTCAGCACTGAGACCGGGTTCATCGTCATATTGCCCCATAGCTTGAACCAGATGTCCTGCTGGATGGCCGCGCTGCGCTCGATCTCCAGGCCACCTCGGGCGAGCAGGCTGGCCACCGTTTCGACCTTGCCGGCCGCCATCCCCGAATCGCCACCGGCGGCACCAAGGATCAGGCGCTCGCCAAAGCCATGGCGCACAGTGGCCGGCGCCGGCGTGGAGGCCGTCAGGTGCACCACGCAGCCGATCACCTGCGTGGCCGGAATGGCACGCGCGATGGCGCCTTCCGGATCCACGGTGTGCAGCGACAGCCCCGCGTGCGGGCCGGGGCGCTCGAAAAACCACCACGGCACGCCATTCATGGCCGTGACCACCACCGTATCGGGGCCGATCAACGGCCCTATGGCCCGCGCCAGCTGCGGCAACGCCGGGGCCTTCACCGCCAGGATCACCACGTCCTGCGTACCTAGCGCTGCGGGATCGCCTTCCGCGTGCACCTGGAAGGTCTCGCTACGTTCGCCTTCGACCAGGGTCAGACCCTGCGCGCGCAGCGTGGACAAGGTCTGGCCGCGCGCCAGCACATTGAGCCCCTGGCCGGAACGCGCAAGCCGCGCGCCAATAAAGCCGCCGACGGCGCCTGCGCCGACGATGCAAAGAGATGTCATGGCCGTCACTCTCGTGGGTTTCTTTGTTTATTTACGGAACGAATCATATGTATCTAATTACGATACGAACCATCGATAGCATCAATCTCTCGAGTCAGCGCCGCGAACACGTCTTCACCCGCGCCAAACTTCGGATTGAACTGCAGCGAGTCGCGCGTGCACTTGCGCTGGATCTCCTCCGGCACGGGCAGCGCGGCACCCATGGCCAGCGTGGCAAGCTGGATCTCGCAGGCGCGGTTTAGCAGCCAGAGGGTGGAGAAGGTGCGCGCGATGCTGTCGCCCCAGGCGAGCAAGCCATGGTTGCGCAGGATCACGGCCGGCTTGTCCCCGATATTGCGCACCAGCCTGGGCCCTTCCTCGTCGTGCACGGTAATGCCTTCAAAAGGATGGTAGGCCACCTTGTCGAACAATTGCGCTGCATAGAAATTGCTCATCGACAGGCCCTGCGCCGAGCACGCCACCGCCATGCCGGCCGTGGTGTGCGTATGCATTACGCAATGCGCGCCCGGAATACCGGCGTGGATCGCCGCATGCACCACGAAGCCGGCAGGATTGACCGGCCAAGGACTCTCACCGACAACCTGGCCGGCCAGGTCGATCTTCACCAGGTTGGAGGCGGTCACCTCCGCATAGCGCAAGCCGAACGGGTTGATCAGGAACAGTGGCTTGCCGGTATCGCCGCCGGCCTCGGGCGGCAGGCGCAGCGTGATGTGGTTGTAGATCAGCTCGGTCCAGCCCAGCCGGTCGAAGATGCGGTAGCAGGCGGCGAGCTTGACGCGCGCCTCCCATTCCGCCGGGTGACAGTTAGCGACAGCCATGCAGGTCTCCTCTGCGTTTTCGCGCGTCGGTGCGCGCACCGTGGGGTGCTATTCGGGTGGGGTCGGGCTACGGCACGCGCATGGCGATACCGATGCCTCGATTAATTACCATGTTAATGATTATATGGAGCCGGTCAAGCCGGAGGTACCCGCAGGCCCATATCGACACTCAAGGCAGGGTGTTGCGCATGATCAGCAGCCACGGCATGTGCGAGTTGGTCACGCCATCGATCATGCCGGAGTCTCCCAGCTCGATCAGTTCCATCGAGACCGATTGCTGGACATTGCCGCCAATCGCCTTGACCATCCGTGCCGCCGGGTCCACCTCGACGACGATGTCGCAATGCATGGGCGTAGTGCCAAAGCCGATTGCGGCCACGCTGGCCAGGTATTTGTCGCTGCCGCGCCCGGCGCAAAGCACATCGCCTGGCCGCGGCATGGCCGGCAGCGGTTCAATGCGGAAGGCTGGCGCGGGCAGGATGCCGTCGCGCGCGTCCACTACGTACATCGAGTGCGAATCGCCGGTGAGGAACTGGCGGTCGTCCAGGCCCGCCTTGCGCATCACCCAGGAAATAAAGACCGCGGACCAGGCCCAGCTGCCCTGGGTGATCTGGTGGCACGTGACCGCCTTGCCGACGATGGCCCAATAGCGCTGCGCCAGCCGGCACCCCTGGGCGGTGGCTTCCATGCCGGTGCCATCGGGAAAGTGCAGGCAGCTCGACTCGCCGCTTTCCTCATCCTCGCGGTCGGCCGTCCGCCCCGTCGCATCGCTGGCGTCCGGATTGCCCTCGGTATCCGTCGCCGCCGGCAGGCCAGGCAGCGCCGGCGCCGGCAGTGGGCTATCGGCCACGCAAGCGGTATCGTCGCGGCCCAGGCGCACGGTCTGCCCTCCCCAGCGCTGCCACTCCTGCCAGGCGATCTCGACAATGCGCTGGCGCTGCGTGGCGCCAGGTGTCGTCGCGGGGCGTTCGGTGTCAGGCAACGGGATAGCCTGGGGCCGCGCCGGCTGGGATGGCGTGGTGCAACCCGACAGTAGCGCGAGAGCCGTCAGCAAGCTCAGGCCGAGCCGGCGCGCCTGTGGAAAATTTTGTGGGAAACGCTGTGAATAAAACTGTGGAAATCTGCCTGGCGGCGATCGACGGGACATGAGGGGCCTACTGAGCAGGACGCCCGAGACCCTTGTATTTACTGAGGGAAGGCGCCGATAGGGCACGATCTTACCGGTCTTGCGCGGGGTGCGGCGTATACCGCGATGGCGCAGGATAACCAGTGGGCAAATATTGTGGATAACGCCCCCCGCCTGGCGCTCACCAGCGCCATCAGGCTACGGGTGGCGGCACGGCGGGGTAGATCCAACGGGGCTGGCACGAGACCGCCCGCGGGACTCACTGGTTCACTGCGTCCTTGAACTTCTGGCCAGCCTTGAACTTGACGGTCTTGGCGGCTTCCACCTTGATTTCTTCGCCGGTGCGCGGGTTACGCGCCATGCGCTCGCCGCGCTCGCCCTGGCTGAAGGTGCCAAAGCCGATCAGGCTCAGGGTGTCGCCCTTGGCCACGGCTTCCATGATGGCGCCAAGCGTCACGTTCAGCGCTTGTTCTGCCTTGGCCTTGGTCAGGCCGTCCACGCCGGCCGCGATGGCGTCGATCAGTTCGGTTTTCGTCATGCTTCACTCCGTGTCGAGTTGATAAAACAAGGACGCCTGGCTGGGCCGGCCCACTGGGCACCGGCGTCGGCAAAGGCGCCGCGGGCCACATCATACCGTGTCGGGCAAGGCGGACTGGGAACAGATTGTTACAGCGCAGGCGCCGCCAGCCCGCGCTGGCTGGGGCTTTGGGGGGATTTGGCGGGGCAGGCCGAGCCTTTGAGGGCGTCAGGATGGCCCTCAGGCGAAAGAACGTACATAGGTGCCCCACAGGGCATCCCAGCCTGGAAAACGGCTACAGCGGCCTCCTGGCCCCTCTCAGGGGCATTGGCACGATGGAGGTGTGGCCCAGGGCATCCGGGCGATTTCCCGGCGTATACCTGGACCGCAGGCGGCACCAACGGCAGGTGGCCGCCCTGGCAGGCGCTCTCTGCCCGCCAGAGGGCCTTAGCGGCGCTGTGAGCGACTCTTCAGCCGGAGTCCTGCCCCCGGCAACGCGTACCCAGTGCAGCGTAGCTACGGGGCGCAGGCGCTCCCGGGCAACCTCATGAACTATTGTGCATGTCCGATAGCCCCCGACGGGGAATGGATTTTCGCGGATATTCGCATCGTGCATGCCTTGCGTGCGGCGCTAACGGCATGCGTTTACGTCTTGGCCCGCAGATCCCCGCCAGCACAGAAATCCCCCGTTCCACGCAGCGCGCTCGTCGGTAAACCGGGGTCGAACGTATACGCAGCCTTCGAGGACGAGCGTATACCACCTCGCCTGGCCATCACCGCCATGCGGATACGTCGAGTTCCCGCGAAAAAACCTTTCGGGACATCGCAGTAAACCTCAGTTCGACAGGTCATTTCGCCTTGCTTAAAAAAGAAGCCCCGCCTGAAGCGGGTTTCCGGCAGTTTATTTTCCGGCTGCCTTCTTTCTTTGCCGATAGCAGGACGCTGTCCTTTCGGTTTACTTCTTTCTTTAATGTATACAAATAGTAGTAGTAGGTAAACGGCTGCCTTTTCTGTGGATAACCCGGTAAACACTTTTGAAATCAATGGGTTGTGGGAAGCAAAAGTGGTCGGACCGGATGTTGGCTGCCGTGGATGACTTGGCCTTTTGGATGAGGGGTCCAGGTGCAACCCTCCGACTTATGCCTGACGCGTCCCCATGCCAACCCCAGGCAGCCCACATGAATCGCATGTCTTTATCCACAGATTTTTGCCGGGTTATCCACATCGTCTGGGCTGGCCGATGGCGGTATACGTGCCGTATACGCGGGTGGACAAGGGCTTCTTAAGGCTGTTTGCCGGGCGGCAAATCGACGGGACGCACGACTTGCGGGCGGTACGTATACCTGCCTTGACGTATACGGGCCGGCCGGTTCATCCGTAAACGTCTATTTGCCGGCAAGGGGGATGCCGCGGCCAATATGGGCAGGTATCATCGCCATCGCGCCGGGCGGCGCACAGCCACGCGCAGTGGCAGGCGGATCAATACGGGATGGCACATGGCGGAACAGGCGAAGCAAGAGGAATTGAAGCAGGAAGGGACTGACGTGAAAGACGCAGGGAGCGGCAAGGGCGTCAAGAGTCCCAAGGAAGGCAAGCGCAAGACCGCTGCCGACCGCGTCGAAGTGCGTCGTTCGGGCGTGCACGGCAAGGGCGTCTACGCGATCGCGCCGATCGGTGAGGGCGAACGCATCATCGAGTACAAGGGCGAGCATATTTCGTGGAAGGAAGCGCTCAAGCGCCATCCGCACGATCCGGCGGATCCTAACCACACCTTCTATTTCAGCCTGGAAGACGGCGATGTGATCGACGCCAAGTTCGGCGGCAACCGCGCGCGCTGGATCAACCATGCTTGCGAACCCAATTGCGAGGCGCGTGAGAAGAAGGGGCGTGTATTCATCCACGCGCTGCGCGATATCGCCGGTGGCGAGGAATTGTTCTACGACTATGGACTGGTGATCGACGCGCGCTACACCAAGAAGCTCAAGAAGGAATTCGAGTGCCGCTGCGGCAGCCCGAAGTGCCGCGGGACCATGCTGGCGCCGAAGGCAAAGAAAGGCCGGTAACAATGCCAGCCGCGGCGCAGATGCCGGATCTGCGCCGCAGCTTGATGCGGTTCAGGCGGCGCCCGCCGCCTCGCATGGAATGCGGATCACAAAACGCATGCCGCGCGCCTCAGCCTGCTCGCCGGTGGTGGGCACATCCTCGATACGGATGGTGCCGTGATGCAGCCCGATGATTTCATGCACGATCGCCAGCCCCAGGCCGGCGCCGCCGGGCGGTTGCGCCGGCGCATTGGGGCCCGGCGTATGGTCGCCCCGGAAGAAGCGCTTGAAGACTTCCTCGCGGCGCGCCAGGGCGATGCCAGGCCCGTTGTCTTCCACCATCACGACCGCCATGCCGCGATGGCCAAGTGCCTCGCCGCCGGCACGCACGGTGATGCGTCCGCCGGGCGGCACATATTTCACGGCATTGTCGATCAGGTTGCTGAGCGCTTCGCGCATCAGCAGCCGGTTGCCGCGCACGGTGGACGGTGCCGCGCCGGTAAAGGTGGGGCCGGGCAAGGTCTCGAAGCCCAGGTCGATCTGGCGCGCGAGTGCCTGCGGCACCCACTCGGCACCGGTCTCGAACGCCAGCGTGGCCAGGTCGAAATGCTCGATCGGGCCGAGCCGCTCCAGGGATAGTCCCGGTTCGGCACGCGCCAGCGACAGCAGTTGGTTGGACAGGCGCACCGCGCGGTCGGCCGCCGCTTGCAGCTCGCGCAGGGCGTGGTCCGTCACCGCGGGATCGTTCGACTGCACCGCGCGGTCGGCATGTAGCTTGACGGCGGTCAGCGGCGTGCGCAACTGGTGCGCGGCGTCGGCGATGAACTTGCGCTGCGCATCAAGCGCGTCGCGCAGCCTGGCCAGCAGCGCATTGAGCGCACGGATCAGCGGCTCCACTTCGGCCGGCACCTGGGTTTCATCGAGCGGCGCCAGCGAGCGCGCGGTCTGGCGATTGAGCTTGTCGGTGAGGATCTGCAAAGGCACCAGCTCTTCCTTGAGCACGTGCGAAAGGATCAGGCTGCCCACCACCAGCAGCAGGATCAGCGGCACCGACACCGACAGCAGGATCTCGTTGGCGGCGGTTTCGCGCCGGTCCAGCAACTCCGCCACTTCCACCACGATGGGCCCACGCGGGGCGCGGCCAGCCTCGCTGGTGGCCAGTTCGTCCGAAGCCGGGCTGGGCAGGTTGACCGGCAGCCGCACGGCGCGCACCTGGCGCCCGCTGAACCAGGCGTAGAACAGCCGCGCATCGTGCAGCGATGTCTGTCCGGTGCCGTAGCCCAGCCAGGTGTCCATGCCGCCGATCAGCCCGTCCGGGCCGTGGATGCGCCAGTAGATGCGGTCGGTGCCTTCGGCCTCGACCAGCGTCTGCGCGATCATCGGGATGTCCTGCTCCAGGCGCGGGCCGGCAATGCGGATCTGCTGGGCGATATTGTTGGCCACGCCGTACAGGGCGCGGTCGAATACCTGCGTGGTGTAGTGCGCGGCCAGCCAGTAGGAGAGCGAGCCGCTGGTCAGTACCAGCGCAAACAGCGGCGTGGCCAGCGCGCGCAGCAGGTGCACGCGCAGGCTTTGCGTGGAGGCGGTGCGCGCGGGTGCCGCCGCCGAGGGTTGTTCCGCCGCTGCGGCAGGCTTTCCGGATACGCCGCCAGCGGTGCCGGTCAGGCCCTCGGGCGGCTGGGGAGGACGTGGGCGCAGCCACATGGCGGGCTTGCTCTGTGCGCGGCGTCAGGTGCCGGCGCGAATCTGCAGCAGGTAGCCGAAGCCGCGCACCGTGACGATCTCCACGTCGCTTTCTTCCAGCTTCTTGCGCACGCGGTGCACATAGACTTCGATGGCGGTGTCGCCGACCGTGTCGCCGCCTTCGCCCGCGGGATGGGCGAAGGTGGCGAGGTGGTCCTGCAGCTGCGCCTTGCTGACCACGCGGCCCTGGCGCTGCAACAGCAGTTCCAGCACGGCGAACTCACGCGGGGAGAGTTCCAGCGGCTTGCCGTCGATAAACATGCGGCGGTCGTTGCCCGACAGGCGCAGCCGGCCCAGCCGCACGTCGCGCTCGGGCGCGGCCTCGCCATGCTGGCTGCGCCGCAGCAGCACGCGCACGCGTGCTTCCAGCTCCGGCAGGGCAAAGGGTTTGACGAGGTAGTCGTCGGCGCCGGCGTTCAGACCGGATAGCTTGTCTTCGAGCTCGTCGCGCGCAGTCAGGATGATGACGGGCGTGGTGCGGTTGCGGGCGCGGTAGCGCGCCAGCAGGGTCATGCCGTCGATGCCGGGCAGGCCCAGGTCGAGGATGACGAGGTCATGCTGTTCGCGCAGCAGGTGCTCGGTGGCGTAGACGCCGTCGTGCACCACGCGCACCTGATGGCCGGCCTGGGACAGGCCGGCTTCGACGCCACTGGCAATCTGGCGGTCGTCCTCGATCAGAAGGATACGCATGGGGGCAGGAGGAAGCTGGAAAGGAACGGGAAAGCAATAAACCGGTGCGTTGATTAACCGGTTAGCCACCGATTGTACAGGGCGGGGCCGCCTCCGACCTTTCGGTTTGCCTACAGTCCCCTGCGTTGCCGCATGCGGTGTGCTCAGGCTTTGGCCAGCGACGCGGCAGCGCGTTCGATAAAGCCCGCCAGGTCGGTATCGCGCCGGGTCAGGCCATTGGCGTCATGGGTGGACAGGGTGATATCGACCCGGTTGTAGACGTTGAACCATTCGGGATGGTGGTCGGCTTTTTCCGCCGCCAGCGCCACGCGCGTCATGAAGGCGAAGGCGGCGTTGAAGTCGGCAAAGGTAAAGCGCTTGTGGATCGCGTCGCGGTCTTCGACGAGGCTCCAGCCGGGCAGGGCAGCCAGCAGCGGTGCACGTTCTTCCAGCGAAAGGGGCACGAGGGGCGCAGGGGACATGATGGGCTCGATGGTCGGAAAGGGATAAGCAAAGGATGAAACCGGCCCGCCCGCGCAGCCTTCCAGCCTGTGCGACCTGGGTCGGGGCTGGGGGCCGGGCGGGCATGCCGTCATTGTTTCACAAAGTGCGTGCGTGGGCAGCCTGCAGCCGTTGTGCAAAGGCAGCCGGAGCCGGGATCAGACGTCGTCGCTGTCGGCCCAGCCTTCACGCGTGCCGCGGTTGAGCACGAGGTCGGTGGCGGCCACGTCGCCGGCGCCCAGCGTGGGCAGCGCGCGCAGTTCCTCGTAGAGCGGCGCGAAATCCGGGCGGGTAGCGTCGAACAGCTGGTCGAAGCTGTCGATCACGAAGTACGTCTTCTGGAAGGTGTCGATGCGGTAGCGCGTGCGCATGATGCGGCGCACATCGAAGCCGATGCGGTTGGGGCTGGCCGAATCCAGGCTGTAGATCGACTCGCCCTGGCTCGACAGGATCCCCGCGCCGTAGATGCGCAGGCCTTCCGGCGTGCGGATCAGGCCGAACTCCACGGTGTACCAGTACAGCCGCGCCAGCATGTCGAGCGCGCCCAGCGAGGCGGCCTTGAGCCCGCCCTTGCCGTAGGCTTCCATGTAGTTGGCGAAGACCGGGTTGATCAGCAGCGGCACGTGGCCGAACACGTCGTGGAAGCAGTCGGGCTCCTGCAGGTAGTCGAGCTGCTCGGGCTTGCGCATCCACCAGCTGGCGGGAAAGCGCCGGTTGGCCAGGTGCTCGAAGAACACGGCATCCGGCACCAGGCCGGGCACCGCCACCACCTGCCAGCCTGTGGCGCGCATCAGGGTCTCATTGAGCTGGTCGAAGCTGGGTACGCGGTCGCGCTCCATGCCCAGCGTGGACAGGCCCTGCAGGAATTCGTCGCAGACGCGGCCGCGCAGCATGGTGGCCTGGCGGTCGTACAGCTTGCGCCATACCGCGTGGTCGGTCTCGGTATAGCGCTCCAGCGGCTGTGCGATGGTGAAATCGTCGCGCAGCGCCTGGCCGGACAGCAGGCCGGCGTCGAACTGCTCTTTCAGCTTATCGGTCAGGGTGCCGGCAAAGCTGGCTTGGGCGTTGCTTGCCTGGGTGGCGGTAGCCATGGCGTCCATGATGTCTTATCTCCTGCAGATTTACCGCACAGTTTAGCGAGGAGATGACGCAGATGGCCCGCAAAAACGGCTTACTTTCGTATAGTGATGCATTGAGCGCGCAAGAATTTGTTATTTTATGCGTGAAATCTGCGCGGGTGCGTTGCTGCCGACAATCGGCGCGCCGCCACCAGGCCGGGAGGGTTAGCATTCCTTCCGGCGTAGTGCACAACAAGAAGCGATTCTGACTCGACTAACGCGATCGAAGCGACCCAACCATGATCAACCTCGACCCATTCGACCTCGCGCTGCTGGCGGCGTTGCAGACCGACGGCCGTTCCACCCACCAGCAGCTCGCCGAGCGCATCCATCTTTCACCCAGCCAGATCGGGCGGCGCCTGGCGCGGCTGGAAGCCGACGGCGTCATCACCGGCTACCGCGTGGTGCTGTCGCCGCCGGCGCTCGGCCTCGGCGTGCTGGTCTTTACCAGCGTCAAGCTGGCCCACCATGGCGATACCATCGTCGAGCGCTTTCGCGAGGACATCCTGCTGCTGGAGGAGGTGCAGGAGTGCTACTCCGTGGCCGGCGAGGCCGACTACCTGCTGCGCATCATGGTGCCGGACCTGCCGACCCTGGCCGAATTCACCATGAAGAAGCTGATGCGCGTGCCAGGCGTGGAGAGTGTGCGGTCCAACATTGTGCTGACCGCGCTCAAGCGCGACGGGCCGCTGCCGCTGTCGCATTTGCGATAGCCATCGGGCCCGCGCGTCCTGCGCGGACTTGCACTTGCCATCGGCGCATGTCACCCTCGCCGGGTGCCGTAAACGGGAGGGTCAGGATGACGCAGATCGTCGCTCGGATGGACAAGCGTGCGAAACGTGGTGAGTACTGGTGGGCCGGGTGGACCGCAGCGGCTTGCCTGCAGGTTGTGTTGGCGACGATGCCAGGTTCGGGCCAGGCCGCGCAGATTGCGCGCTTCTCGCCGGAGGGCGAGGTCTCGCGCGTGCGGCAGGTGGCGATCCGGTTCGACGAAGCGATGGTGCCGCTGGGCGACGCACAGGCAAGCCCGCCCGCGGTGGTGTCCTGCAGCGGCAGCGCAATCGCCGGACAGGCGCGCTGGATCGACGCGAAGAACTGGGTGTTCGATTTTGCGCGCGACCTGCCGCCCGGCGTCAAATGCGCGGTGCGCATTGTCGCGGGCCTGAAGAGCGAGGCAGGCAAGGCCTACGCCGGCAAGCCGGAGTACCGCTTCGAGACCGGCGGCCCGACCGTGGTGACGGCGCGGCCAGGTGGCGGCCAGATCGAGGAAGACCAGGTATTCGCGTTGCGCTTCAACGGGCCGGCCACCGCCGACTCGGTGCGCAGCGCCGCATGGTGCCAGGCTCAGGGCCTGGGCGAGCGCATTCCGGTGCGGCTGCTGGGCGGCAAGGAACGCGAGGCCGTGCTGGCCGCGCTGCACTGGAAGCTGAAAGCCGGCGAGGCCGACACCGTGCACCTGCTGGCCTGCCAGCAACGCCTGCCGTCCGGCGCGCGCATGCAACTTGTGCTGGGCGGCGGCATTGCCACGCCGTCGGGCCTGGCCACGCGCGACGAACGGCGCTTCGACTACACCGTGCGCGAGCCTTTCACCGCCAGCTTTACTTGCGAACGCGAACGCGCGCAGTCGCCTTGCACGCCGTTGCGCCCGATCTCGCTGTCGTTCTCGGCACCGATCTCGCGCAAGGATGCCGAGCATATCCTGCTCAATACGCCGAAAGGTCCGCGGGCTCCGCAATTCGAGCCGGGCGCGGCGCGCGACGCGCCCGTCAGCAGCGTCACCTTCACGCCGCCCTTTGCCGAGAAGACCGAGTTCACGCTGTCGGTACCTTCCGGCCTGAAGGACGACAGCGGCCGCGTGCTGTCCAATGCCGACCTGTTCCCCCTCAAGGTGAGCACGGCCGCGATGCCGCCGCTGGCCAAGTTCCCGGCCGCGCCGTTCGGCGTGCTTGAGCGTTTTGGCGAGCTGCCCAAGGGCAAGTCGCCGGCCGACTTCCCGGCGCTGTTGCCGGTGACGCTGCGCAATGTCGAAGCCGACCTGCCCGCGCTGGGCGTGCGCGCGCAAGCCGGCACCGTGCGCCGCCTCAAGGTGGATGACGACGGCGCCGTGCTGCGCTGGTACGGGCTGGTGCGCCGGCTGCACGAGAGCAGCTGGACCCGGAGCGAACTCGATGCCATTCTCGCGGGCCGGTCGCCGTCCGCCGTCAACAACCCGCGCAATGCGCCTTCCATCGAGACCCGTTCGATCTCGCTGCTCGATGGCGCGGCCGGCGCGCGCAAGCTTGCCATTCCGCAATTGTCGGAGCCGGGCGGCAAGGCGCCGCGGCCGTTCGAGGTGGTGGGCATTCCCTTGCCCGAAGCCGGTTTTCATGTGGTGGAAATCGCTTCGCCGATGCTCGGCGAGGCACTGCTCGGCAAGCCGGCGCCGATGTACGTGCGCACCGCCGCGCTGGTGACTAACCTTGGCGTGCATTTCAAGCTCGCGCGCGGCCCCGGCAAGATGACCGCGCTGGCCTGGGTCACCACGCTCGACGACGGCAAGCCGGTGGCCAATGCCGCCGTGGCGCTGCGCGATTGCAGCGGCAAGCTGCTGGCATCGGGCCGCACCGATGTCGCCGGGCTGGCCAGTTTCAACGGCGTGGACGACGTGCGCGAACGCAGTTGCGACGACACCGGGCTATCAGGCTATTTCGTCTCCGCCCGCATTGCCGCGGACCATCCGCAGGCGCGCGGCCAAGCCGACATGGCCTTCGTGATGTCCGGCTGGAACCAGGGCATCGAGAGCTGGCGTTTCAACGTGCCCACCGACACCAGCGTGGTGCCGGATGTGCGCGCCCATACGATCTTCGATCGCACCTTGCTGCGTGCTGGCGAAACGGTGTCGATGAAGCACGTGATCCGCACCGAGACCGCGAATGGTTTCGCGCTGCCGCCGGCAGGCGATCCCTTGCCGGAGAAGATGGTCATCCTTCACGAAGGCAGCGGCCAGACCTACGAGCAGCCGGTGCAGTGGCGCACCACAGCCACCGGCGGGCGCAGCGCCGAGAACACCTTCGCGATTCCGCAGGCGGCCAAGCTGGGTATCTACTCGGTATCGTTCAGCGATGCGAAGGATCGCGTGCTGGACAGCGGCAGCTTCCGTGTCGAGGCGTTCCGCCTGCCGGTGCTGGCGGGGACGCTCAAGGCGGGCAGCGGCGGGGCGCTGGTGGCGCCGCCTGAGGTGCCGCTCAACCTGGAAGTGCACTACGTATCGGGCGGCGGCGCGGCGGGCCTGCCGGTACAGGTGTCGGCACTGCTGCGCGACAAGTACGTGCGCTTTGCCGACTACGACGGTTACGCATTCGATGCGCCGCGCAAACCGCGCAAGGACAGCGGCGGCGACGAGGACGAAAGCGAGGACGGTGCCGCGCAGCGCGAAGAGGCGCAGAAGCTGGTTGCCGACAAGCTGCCGCTCAAGCTGGACAAGAATGGCAGCGGCACGCTGAACCTCAAGAACATGCCCAGGCTGGATGCGCCCAAGGACCTGGTGGTGGAATCGGGCTTTGCCGACCCCAACGGCGAGATTCAGACGCTACGGCAAACCGTGCCGCTGTGGCCGGCTGGCGTGGTGGCGGGGATCCGCACGGAGAGCTGGGTTTCGGTCAGGCAGAAACTCCTCGTACATGCCGTGGCGCTCGATCCGCAAGGGCGGCCGCAGGCCAACGTGCCGATCGCCCTGCGCGCGCAACTGCGCATCACCACGTCTGTGCGCAAGCGCGTGGTGGGCGGTTTCTATCGCTACGACAATCGCAACGAGAGCAAGGATCTCGGCAGCGTGTGCGAGGGCAGGACCGACGCGCAAGGCCGCATGCAATGCGAGGTTTCGTTGCCCGAGGCCGGACAGGTGGAGCTGATCGCGCAGGCCAGGGATAACGCGGGGCGCGTATCGCAGGCGGCTACCTCGGTGTGGGTGACGCGGCAGGGCGAACTGTGGTTCGGCGGCGAGAACAACGACCGCATCGATCTGCTGCCCGAGAAGAAGGCGTACGCGCCGGGCGAGACCGCGGTGTTCCAGGTGCGCATGCCGTTCCGCCACGCCACCGCGCTGGTGGCGGTGGAGCGCGAGGGCGTGCTGGAAACCAGCGTGGTGGAGCTCAACGGACGCGATCCCACCGTGCGGGTCAAGATCAGGCCGGAGTGGGGGCCCAATGTGTATGTGTCGGTACTGGCGCTGCGCGGACGCTTGCGCGAGGTGCCCTGGTATTCCTTCTTCACGTGGGGCTGGCGCCAGCCGGGCGAGTGGTGGCAGGCGTTCCGCAGCGAGGGCCGCGAGTATGCCGCGCCCACCGCGCTGGTCGATCTGTCCAAGCCGGCGTTCCGCCTCGGGCTGGCGGAGGTCCGCGTGGGCAACGAAGGCTACAGGCTTGATGTGAAGGTGACGCCGGACAAGACCAGTTATCCGGTGCGCGGCAAGGCGCAGGTGGCGGTGCAGGTGAAGCTGCCCGACGGCAAGCCCGCGGCCAATGGCGAAATCGCGCTGGCCGCTGTCGATGAAGCGCTGCTGGAGCTGATGCCGAACACAAGCTGGAACCTGCTCGACGCCATGCTGCGGCGGCGCAGCTACGGCGTGGAGACCGCTACCGCGCAGATGGAAATCATCGGCCGGCGCCACTACGGACGCAAGGCGGTGCCGGTCGGCGGCGGCGGCGGCAAGAGCCCCACGCGTGAGCTGTTCGATACCTTGCTGCTGTGGAACCCGCGCGTGCAGCTCGACGGCGATGGGCGGGCCACGCTGACGGTGCCGCTTAACGATTCGCTCACGCGCTTCCGCATCGTCGCCGTGGCGGACCTGGGCGTGAGCCGCTTTGGCAGCGGCAGTGCCAGCATCGCCGCCACGCAGGATCTGCAACTGATTTCGGGCCTGCCGCCGCTGGTGCGCGAGGAGGATCGTTACCGCGCGATGTTCACCTTGCGCAACACGACGCAGCGCGCTATGACGGTGCAGGCCGTGGCGCGCGTCAGTCCGCCGGGGCAGTCCGGACAGTCTCAGGCGCTGCCGGCGCAGACCGTGGAGATTCCCGCCGGCGAATCGCGCGAGACCGGCTGGGACGTCAACGCGCCGCTGTTGGCAGCGGGATCGCTGGTGCAGGAGGGCACGGTGCAGTGGGAGGTGGAAGCCACCGAGACCGGCAAGGCCGCCGGCGCCAGCGACCGCGTGAAGCTCTCGCAGCAGCTGGTGCCCGCGGTTCCACTTACCGTGCAGCAAGCCACGCTGGCGCAACTGGCGCCGGATCTGTCGGTGCCGGTGCGTGCGCCGCAGGGCGCGCTCGCGGACGCCACGGGCCAGCCTCGCGGTGGCCTGCAGGTGAACCTGCAAGCTTCGTTGGCGGGCGGCATGCCGGGCGTGCGCGACTGGTTCCGCAATTATCCGTTCTCGTGCCTGGAGCAGCGCGCCTCGCGCGCGGTCGGGCTGGGCGATGCGGTGCAGTGGAACGCGCTGACGGCGCAGTTGCCGGGCTATCTCGACGACGACGGGCTGGCCGCGTATTTTCCGCTGCAAAACGAGGGGAATGCCGGCAGCGAAGTGCTGACCGCATACCTGCTGGCCGTGTCCGACGAAGCCGTGCGCGCGGGCCTGCCGCTGCGCCTGCCCGACGAGACGCGCGAGCGCATGGAACGCGGGCTGGCCGCCTTCGTCGAGGGCCGCATCAAGCGCGAACGCTGGGCGCCCACGCAGGACCTGGAAGTGCGCAAGCTGGCCGCGCTCGAGGCGCTGTCGCGCAACGGGCACGCGCAGGCACGCATGCTCGGGTCGATCCAGATCCTGCCCGCGCAGTGGCCGACCTCGGCGTTGCTCGACTGGATCGCCGTGCTGTCGCGCGTGCAGGATATCCCGCAGCGCGACGAGCGGCTGGCGCAAGCGCAGCAGATCCTGCGTTCGCGGCTGACAGTGCAAGGCACGCGGCTGGCGTTCTCCACCGAGCGCGACGACAACTGGTGGTGGCTGATGAGCGGCGGCGATTTCAATGCGGCGCGCCTGCTGTCGCTGTCGCTCGACCTGCCCGGCTGGAAGTCGGAAAGCGCGCAACTCGCAACCGGCCTGCTCGGCCGCCAGATGCGCGGCGCCTGGGGCACCACCACGGCCAACGCGTGGGGCGCGCTGGCGATCACGCGCTTTGCGCAAGCCTTCGAGAAGACGCCGGTGGCGGGCGCGACGCGCGTGACGCTGGAGGGCGTGCCCGAGGCCACGCGCAGCTTCGACTGGGTGCGCGCCGCGAAGGTCGATGGCGTGGCCGGAGGCAGCGTCAGCCTGCCGTGGCCGCGCGCGGGGGTTGCCGCCAACTTGCGCGCCGGCCAGGAAGGCGCGGGGAAGCCCTGGGCCACGGTGCGCGCGCTGGCGGCGGTACCGCTGGCCTCGCCGCTGTCGGCGGGCTACCGCATTACGCGCAGCGTGACGCCGGTGGATCAGGCGGTGGCGGGCAAATGGTCGCGCGGTGACAGCTATCGGGTGAAGCTCCAGATCGACGCTCAGGCCGATATGACCTGGGTGGTGGTGAGCGATCCGGTGCCTGCCGGCGCCACCATCCTCGGCAGCGGCCTCGGGCGCGATTCGGAGATCGCCTCGCGCGGCGAGCGGCGCAAGGGGGCATGGCCCGCATTCACCGAGCGCACGCCGCAGGCCTTCCGCGAGTACTACGCCTACATGCCGCGCGGCAGCGCCACGGTGGAATACACCGTGCGGCTGAACAACGCCGGCGAGTTCGCGTTGCCGCCCACGCGGGTGGAGGCGATGTACGCGCCCGATGTGTTCGGCGCGCAACCCAATGCCAGACTGACCGTAGGAGCACGCCCTTGAGCTGGCTTGCGATGATGATGCCCGCGCGGGTGCGCGAATGGTGGCTGGCAGGCACGATGGCCGGGCTGGTCTACGGCGGCCTGCTGGTCACTGTGGCGATGGATTCGCCGCCCGGTGCGCCGTTGAATGGGCAGATTGCCTTCCAGCCGGTATGGAAGACGGCGATGGCGCTGCTGCTGGTGCGCGCGGCGCATTTCCACCCGCCGCGCCGCGAGCGGCGCTGGCTGATGGCGGCGCTGCTGTTCTCGGCGATCGGAGACTTCCTGCTGGCGATGCCGTGGCTGTCGTTCTCCTTTATCGGCGGGTTGGGGGCCTTCCTGATCGCGCACTTCGCTTACCTTGGCTTGTTCTTGCCGATGGCGGGCGACTGGCGGGCGCATCGCCTGCTCGCCTGCGGCATGGTGCTGGGCGCGGCCGGCGTCATGCTCGGGCGCTTTTGGCCCAACCTGGGCACGCTGGTGGTGCCGGTCTCGGTTTATGTGGTGGCGCTGGCGTCGATGGTTTGCGCCGCGCTGGTGGCGAAGCTGCCGACGGCGCTGGCGGCTATCGGCGCGGTGTTCTTCGCCGTGTCCGACGGTTTGCTCGGCAGCGCGCGTTTCCTGGTGCCGTTCGATACCTTCGCGCTTGGCATCTGGTGGACTTACGCGGTCGCGCAGGTGTTGCTGGTGGCCGGCGTGGTAGCCAGGCGAAGCGAATGAACGCAAGCCGGTACGCCGTGCGCGCCGTCCTCCTCGCTGCCTGCGTGGCGAGCGCGCAGGCGCATGCACTACCCACCTTCGATAGCGTTCGCGCAAGCTGGCGCAGCGCCGACGTAGTGGTGCTCGACCGCCACGGCGAGCCTTTGTCGCGCGTGCGCGACGACTTCCGGGCGCGGCGCGGCGACTGGGTCACGCTGGCGGAGATTTCGCCAGCGGTGCGCACCGCCATCGTGCTGTCCGAGGACCGGCGCTTCTATGCGCATAGCGGTGTCGACTGGCAGGGTGTGGCCGCCGCCGCGTGGGCCAATCTGTGGAACACGCGCACGCGCGGCGCGTCCACCCTGACCATGCAGCTCGCGGGCCTGCTCGACGAAGACCTGCGGCGTGCCGAGGGCGGGCGCAGCGTGAGCCAGAAGATGGCGCAGGCCGTGCGCGCCGCGGCGCTGGAGCGCAGCTGGAGCAAGGACCAGATACTCGAGGCCTATCTCAACCTGGTGCCGTTCCGCGGCGAGCTGGTGGGATTGTCCGCGCTGTCGCAGGCGCTGTTCGGCAAGTATCCCAGCGGGCTCGACGCACGCGAGGCGGCGCTCGCGGTGGCGCTGGTGCGCGCGCCCAATGCACGCGCGCCACAGGTGGCGCAGCGCGCCTGCGGCATCCTGCGCGAACAGCAGTTGCCCAAGGCGTGCGACGGGCTGGACGGCTTTGCGCAACTGGCGTTGCTGCGCAGTGGCGGCGGTGCGGGCAGCGCATCTGCATCCTCCGCACAGGCGTCGGCCCTGGCGCCGGATCTCGCACCGCATCTGGCGCGCCTGCTGGTCGCGCAAGCGCGTGCCGCGGGCACCGTACCGCCCACCATCACATCCACCCTCGATGCCGGCTTGCAGCGTGCCGCTTCGCGCAGCCTGGACCGTCATCTGCGCGAACTCGCCGGACGCAACGTGGAAGATGGCGCGGTGGTGGTGATCGACAATGCCAGCGGCGACGTGCTCGCCTACGTCGGTTCGTCAGGCGTCCTGTCGGCGGCCGCGCAGGTCGACCACGCGGCGGCGCCGCGCCAGGCCGGCTCCACGCTCAAGCCTTTTCTGTACGAGCAGGCGCTCGAGGCGCGGCGGCTGACCACGGCATCCCTGCTCGACGACCGGCCGGTCAACCTGCCTACCGGCGGGGGCGGCGGGCTCTATGTGCCGCAGAACTATGACCGCCAGTATGCGGGTTGGGTCAGCATGCGCGCGGCGCTGGCTTCCTCGCTCAACGTCCCCGCGGTGCGCACGCTGGTGATGGTGACGCCGCATCGATTCCACCAGCGCCTGACGGCGCTCGGGTTGCCGCTTGCTCAGGCTGGCGACTACTATGGCTACAGCCTGGCGCTGGGCAGCGCCGACGTACCGCTGGCCGCGCTCACCAATGCGTATCGCGCATTCGCCAACGGCGGGCGCTACGCCCCCGCGCGATGGCGCACCGATGCGGCGCCCGGGGCGGCGCGCGCCGTGATGTCGCCGGCTGCCAGCTACCTGGTGGCGGACGTGCTGTCGGACCGCCACGCGCGGGCGCGCACGTTCGGTCTCGACAGCCCGCTCACCACGCGCTTCTGGACCGCGGTCAAGACGGGTACGTCGAAGGACATGCGCGACAACTGGTGCGTGGGCTGGTCGCAGCGCTACACCGTGGGGGTGTGGGTGGGCAATGCCAGCGGCGCGAGCATGCACGAGGTGTCGGGCGTGTCCGGCGCGGCGCCGGTGTGGCACGAAATCATGGACGCGTTGCACCGCTCGGTGCCGAGCGTGGCGCCGGTCATGCCCGCGGGCGTGGAACGTGTACCGCTGCGCTTTGCCGATGATCTCGAACCCGCGCGCGACGAAGTCTTCCTGGCCGGTACGGCATTGCGCATGGTCAACCTGGCCAGCGCGGATAGCGCGCGCGGCGCCGCGCGTACGGACAAGCAGGGCGGCAGCCAGGATCGCGCAGCCGCCATTGCAAGTCCCGCCGACGGCACCGTGTTCGCGCTTGATCCCGATATCCCGCCGACGGCGCAGCGTGTGTGGTTCCACGCCGAAGGGGTCAGCGGGCAGACCGCGCAGCGCGTCAGCTGGCGCATGGACGGCAAGCCGCTGGGGCGTGGAGGGCAACTGGCCTGGCTGCCCTGGCCGGGCCGGCACCAGGTGGAACTGCTGGATGCCGCCGGCAAGGTGGTGGACCAGATCGGCATCGAGGTGCGCGGCGCGGTGGCGAAGGCGCCGCTGACTATGCCGGCTCCGGCGCGGATCCGGAGCGATGCGGCAAGCGTGAATGACTCAGGAAGCCGAACACCAGCGCCGCCGACACCACGGTGATTGCCGCGAGGATATACAGCAGCAGGTGGAATGCGTCGCCGTAGCCTTGCACCAGCGCGTGCTGGCCGGCTTGGGGCAGCAGGGACATGGCGCGCGGCAGGTCGCCCATGGCGAGCCGGTGGGCGGCTTCCGGCAGTGCTGTGGCAGGCCCGGCGATGGGCAGGCCATGCAGCCTGGACTCGGCGAGCCCCGCGAGCGTGGCGCCGACGATGGCCAGCGCAATGCCTTCCCCGGCGACCCGCGTCGTGTTGAAGATGCCTGTGGCCATGCCGGCGCGCTCCCTGGGCACCACGCTCACGGCCAGGCCATCCATCAAACCCCAGGGCAGGCTGATGCCAAGCCCAATGGTCAGCATGGGCAGCACCAGCGCCGCGCCTGGCTGGCCGGGCGCGCATTGCGCCAGCCACAGCAAGCCGCCGGTGCAGACCAGCAAGCCCAGGCCTGAGATGAATCCCGCCGCGAGCCAGCGCGTCAGCTGGCCAGCCAGCAGCGGCACCACCAGCATGGGGGCGGAGAGGGCAATCATCATGCGGCCCGCTTCCATCGCGCTGTAGCCCTCGATGCCGATCAGGCGGATGGGGAGCAGCACTTGCAGCACCACGTAGGAATACGCTGGCGCGGCGGCGAGGAATTGCACGCCGACAAAGCGCGGATAGCGAAACAGCGACAGGTCCAGCATGGGTGCGCGCACGCTCCGTTCGATGACGATGAACGCCGCCAGCAGTACCACCGCGCCCGTCAGCTGGATGACCACCGGCGGGCTGCTCCAGCCGTTCTCCGGTGCGCTCAATACGGCATAGGTGAACAAGGCCAGCGCGCCCGTGAAGGTGGCCGCACCCGGCCAGTCGAGCCCGGTGGCGGCGGGGTCGCGCGACTCGCGCATGCAGCGGGCGCCCGACACCAGCGCGCATGCGGCGATCGCGGTTGCGCTGAGAAACACTGAGCGCCAGCCATGGTGCTGGATCAGGAATCCGGCTAGTACGGGGCCGAACGCCAGTCCGACGCCGAAGGTGGTGCCCAGCAAGCTGAAGGCGCGGGTAGCGGCCTGGCCCTCGAACTCTTGCGCCAGTGCTGCCACACCGCCGGACAATGCCGCGGCGCCGGCTACCCCCTGCGCTGCGCGCAGGAAGGCGAGCCAGGTGGTGTCGGGTGCCGCGCTCAGGGCCAGGGAGGCGAGTCCGAAGCCGGCGATGCCTGCGATGAAGATGCGCTTGCGTCCAAAGCGGTCCGCCAGTGCGCCGGCGGCCATCAGGCAACTCCCAAAACTCAGCATAAAGGCGTTGGTGACCCAGCTCAGCGCGATGGGGCTGCCGCCAAGGTCATCGGCAATCGCCGGCAACGCCACGGCGGGCCCGGTGAAGCTCAGCGGCATGGCCAGTGCCGCAAGGCAGACAGCGCCCAGGATCAACAGTTTTTGCGCGGTCTTGCGCACGGCGGGCTGTGCAGGTGTGCTCATCGGAAGTCCGTGTCGGGAGGCGAGGGGAGCGGGCACGTTCGATAGCCGACAGCGCCACTCCGCGAAAGTGCACTGATGATAGGATCGCTTTAATGTTGCTTAAAGCACCGTGATTTCCGCTAATAACGGACAAAAATTCTCTAATGGCCCGGTATGGATAGTCTCAGCGGTTTGTATGCCTTCGTGCGCGCAGCGGAGTCGCGCAGTTTCGTCGCCGCAGGGCGGCTGCTCGGCGTATCGTCATCCGCCATCGGCAAGAGCGTGATGCGGCTCGAATCCCGGGTCGGCATTCGCCTGTTTCACCGCAGCACGCGCCAGATCAGGCTGACGGAGGAGGGCGAGCTCTTCTTCGAGCGCTGCCGGCGCATCCTCGGCGAAATCGATGAAGCCGAACTCGAGTTGACGCGGCTGAAGGAGGCGCCGCGCGGCCGGTTGCGCATCAGCGTCCCGGCGATCGGCTATCGCCTGCTGCTGCCGGACCTGGCCGCGTTCTGCGCGGCTTATCCGGAGATCGAGTTCGACCTGGACTTCAGCGACCGCATGGTCAATGTGGTCGAAGAGGGCTTCGACATGGTGATCCGCAGCGGCGAACTGTCGGATTCCCAACTGATGGCCAGACGCCTGCGTCCATTCCGTTTTGTGGTTTGTGCTTCGCCCGGGTATTTTGCGAGTCGCGGCATGCCGCGGCTGCCGAAGGACCTGGAGCAGCACGCATGCCTGCGCTACCGGTTTCCCTCCAGCGGGAAACTCCAGGACTGGGTGCTGGTGGAGGATGCCGGTGCTGAGGCATTACGGTTGCCGGCCGCCTTCGCGTTGAACAATATCGAAGCCGTACTGGCTGCCGCAATCGACGGCCTGGGCATTTGCTATGTGCCGGATTTTGTCGCGCAAGACGCGCTGCGCGACAAGCGCCTGGAAACCACGCTGGACGAATACAACGTGGTCCAGGGTACGTTCTGGATGCTGTGGCCATCGAGCCGGCACATGCTGCCGAAGCTTCGGGTGCTGGTCGACTTCCTGTCCTGGCGGGAGGGTCAGGCTTGATCGTGAAGTTGTGCTTGGCTGGGGCCCGCCATGGTCCGCGGGGGTTCCCCTCGGCCCTGGCTGCATGGGCATGAGCAAGTTGACGGTGCCCATGATGATGGAATTTTTATTCGTGATATCAATCACGTGGCATCTAATTTAATCAATGATATTAATACGGGTGATGTACGTAGACCGCATCGCAGTAGCGGGTACGCGTTACCCAGGTGGCGAGTTCGCCGATAATCCAGCATCGCGAACCGCCTCCAGAGTTATCCGCCATGTCCCTTGCCCTGCTCGACGCCGCCCAGACCGCGGCCCGCCTGCCGTATCCCGCGCTGGCCCGCGCCATTGCCGGCATGCTGGCCGAACTGCGCGCCGGCACGGCCATGGCGCCGCCACGCATTGCCTTGCCGGTGGGCGATGCGGCCGGTGGCGAAGGCACGCTGCTGGTGATGCCGGCGCGTAACCGAGAACTGGTGATGACCAAGAACATCACCGTGCACCCCGGCAATCCGCGGCGCGGCCTGCCCAATATCCTCGGTGAAGTGGTGGTGGCCGACGCCCATACCGGGCGCCGGCTGGCGCTGCTGGACGGTCCCACCGTGACCGGCCGGCGTACCGCCGCCGTGTCGCTGCTGGCGGCGCAGACCTTCGCCCCGGAGCCCGGCGGCGAACTGTTGATCATTGGTGCCGGCGTGCAGGCCCAGACGCATCTGGAAGCCTTTGTGGCCGGGCTGACGCCGCGTCGCGTGTGGTTGCATTCGCGCACGGCCGCCAAGGCCGAAGCCCTCGCCGCGCACGCGCGCACGCTCGGTGTCGAGGCGCAGACGGTGGCGGACGTGAGCGCCGTGCTGCCGCGCGTGTCGATGGTGGTGACCGTGACGTCCAGCCTGACCCCGGTGCTGCCGGACCTGGATAGCGGCTTGTGGCGCGACGAGCATTTCATTGCCGCGGTCGGCGCTTTCCGCCCGGAGATGTGCGAGCTGCCACCGGCTTTGTGCCAGGCGGCTTCGGCGCATGGCCGGCTGCTGGCCGACACATCGTTCGGCATCGAGGAGGAGGCGGGCGACCTGCTGCAGGCGGGCATCGACTGGGCCACCGTGCAGCCCTTCGAGCAAGCCATCCTCGCCGCCGACGAACTGCGCGCGCGCAGGGGCAGCCCGCTGGTATTCAAAAGTGTCGGCTATGCCTTGTGGGACCTGGCCGCCTGTGTGCTGGCCAGCGCCGGACCCGAGGCGGGCAACCCGGCGGCCTGACACCTTCGTACTGTGCTTCGGGAGCCTCGCCGGCCGGTGGACTATGGGAATTCCCTTGTCCAAAGTAGGCCTATACCGCGCAGTAGGATTTTCGGCCGGCGGGCGTCGCATATTCGTTACAGTTTTGAACGCGATTTCGCCGTGATTTGTCGCTTTTTTAATGGTTAACCCGCACTTTAGGGTGAGCCTTCTACAAATGTGTTAAGCGCTTGAAACAGACGGGTCATACCAAGCAGGATAATGCGTGCCTCGGGTAGAGAATTAACTAGGAGTAAGAGGCATGTCCCATAAGAAGATCCTGCTGGCCAGCGTAGCCATGCTAATCGCCGGTGCCGCGCAAGCGCAAAGCGCCGGCAGCAACATCGTCAGCCTGGGCTGGTTCCGCGTGATGCCGACCAGCTCCGCCGACCCGCTGGTGGTCGATAGCATCAACGGTGCTCCCGTTGGCCTGACCGAGACCGGTACCAGCGCCAAGATCAAGTCCGCGGATACGCTTGGCATCGCGTTTACCCACTACTTTACGGACAATATCTCGGGTGAATTCGTGGCCGGCATCCCGCCGAAGCACGATGTGCAGGGCTCGGGGTCGTTTTCCAAGTACGGCACGCTGGGCAATGTGAAGCAATGGAGCCCGGCGCTGCTGGTGAAGTACCACTTCCTGGAAGCGAAGTCCAAGTTCCGCCCCTATGTGGGCATCGGCGTGAACTACACGTGGTTCACCGATGAGACCATCAGTAACCAGACGTTTGTGAAGTCCGAGTTCGGTCCGAAAGCCACGATGTCGGCCAGCGCCAAGAGCTCGTGGAACCCGGTCTTCAATATCGGCGCCAACTATGCCGTGACCGACAACTGGTTTGTCGGCCTGTCGGTTTCCTACCTGCCGCTGTCCAGCACCGCTACGCTGACTACGCAGAACGCCGGTCCGGCGGGCAATGCCACCGTGGTGTCGCACACCAAGATCAAGATCGATCCGGTAGTGACCTTCCTGAACGTCGGCTACCGCTTCTAAGCTGCCGTATCGCCAGAAAGCAAACGGGCGCCTCTCGCGAGGCGCCCGTTTTGTTTTCCGGGCAGCCGCGGGCCATGCCCGCGGTGCCAGCTTATGCGCTGGCTTTGACGGGATAGCCGGCCGCTTCAATCGCCTCGCGCAGCGCCTGGCTGCTTGCCGTGGCTTCGACCATAACCGCCTGCGCGGGAATGTCGGCCGACACCTTCGCGGCCGGATCGAGCGCCTGTACGGCGCGGGTGATGGCGCCCACGCAGTGGCCGCACGACATGCCTTCAACCTGGAACTGGATCATCTGGAATCTCCTGTAGGAAAGGATTCAATGAAAGCGTCCGGCGGCCCCGGAAAAAGCGTACCCACCGCTGCGCTGACCGGGCCGGACTGCATCTACCCCTGAAGTTTGCACCTTCCCACGGTGGCA
This sequence comes from Cupriavidus sp. 05L310, assembly GCF_056398185.1. NCBI lineage: Bacteria > Pseudomonadati > Pseudomonadota > Betaproteobacteria > Burkholderiales > Burkholderiaceae > Cupriavidus > Cupriavidus sp. 05L310. Next base: position 6,585 of record NZ_JBFTOX010000028.1, on the reverse strand, counting down.
AGCGCAAGGCCTTTTCGAAGCAAGGTCCGCTTGCGCGGGTGATTGAAGAGTGGCTTGTCTTCGCCCTTGACCTTCCCAGCATGGTAAGGTCCATCATGTGTTGGTCATCATTGAGGATCTCTTTCCTTCAGGCCATGCCCGCCAATTCCCAAGTTCTTCCCGTACCCGGCGCAGCGGCGAGCGCGCCGGCTTCCGAATGGCGCCTGCCGATCGGCGGCATGACGTGCGCCTCATGCGTGCGGCGTGTCGAAACCGCGCTGGGCAAAGTGCCTGGCGTGCGGCAGGTCGCCGTTAACCTCGCCACCGAAGAGGCCACGCTGCAAGCCGATAGCGCGGCGGTGTTGCCCGCCGCGGCCGAGGCGGTGAAGGCTGCCGGCTACGAGGTACCGCACCAGGCCATTGCCTTGTCCATCAGCGACATGACGTGCGCGTCCTGCGTGGCCCGCGTCGAGCGTGCCTTGAAAGCGGTGCCGGGCGTGGTGGATGCGCAGGTCAACCTGGCCACGGAGCAGGCCGAGGTCACGGTGCTGCGCGGTGCCGTGGACGCCGATGCGCTGGCCGCGGCGGTCGCGCGCGCCGGCTATGGCGCCGTGCCGGTGGGCGGCGAATTGCCCGCGGGCGCGGCAGGCGAGGGCTTCTGGTCCGGGCCGTGGCCGGTGGCGATCTCGGCGGCGCTGTCGCTGCCGCTGGTGGCGCCGATGGTGGCGCAATGGTTCGGCGTGCACTGGATGCTGCCGGCCTGGGTGCAATGGTTGCTGGCCACGCCCGTGCAGTTCGTCTTCGGCTGGCGTTTCTATAAGGCGGGCTGGAAGGCGGTGCGCGCGGGCGCCGGCAATATGGACCTGCTGGTCGCGCTCGGCACTTCGGCGGCCTATGGCTTGTCCCTGTGGCTGATGTGGCGCGGCGCGGACGGCATGCCGCACCTCTACTTCGAAAGCGCGGCGGTGGTCATCACGCTGGTGCGGCTGGGCAAGTGGCTGGAGACGCGCGCCAAGCGCCAGACCGCCGACGCCATCCGCGCGCTTGCCGCGCTGCGCCCCGATAGCGCGATCGTGCGTCGCGATGGCGGCGAAGTCACGGTGCCACTGGGCTTGGTACGGGTGGGCGACGAGATCGTGGTGCTGCCGGGCGCACGCGTGCCCGTCGACGCTCAAGTGATCGAGGGCAGCAGTCATGCCGACGAATCGATGCTGACCGGCGAGAGCCTGCCGGTGCCCAAGGAGCCTGGCACGCTGCTGACCGGCGGTGCCATCAATTACGAAGGCCGTCTGGTTGCGCGCACCGTGGCGGTGGGCGCTGAAACGGTGCTGGCCCGCATTATCCGCATGGTCGAGCACGCGCAGGCGGCCAAGGCGCCGATCCAGCGCATGGTCGACCGCGTCAGCTCGGTGTTCGTGCCGGTAGTGCTGGGTATCGCCATGGTCACGCTGCTGGGCTGGGGCGTGCTCGGCGGCAACTGGGAAGCGGCCTTGCTCAACGCGGTGGCTGTGCTGGTGATCGCCTGCCCGTGCGCGCTCGGCCTGGCGACGCCGACGGCGATCATGGCGGGCACCGGCGCGGGCGCGCGCGCCGGCATCCTGATCAAGGACGCCGAGGCACTGGAAGTGGCGCACCGGGTCAAGGTGGTGGCTTTCGACAAGACCGGCACGCTCACGGTGGGCAAGCCGGAAGTGGTGGCGCTGGCGGTGCCCGAAGGCGCCGGCGCGGACGAAGCGCAACGCTTGCTGGCACGCCTGGCCGCGCTGCAGGCCGGCAGCGAGCATCCGCTCGCGCATGCCGTGCTGGCGGCGGCCCGTGCGCGCGGCATCGAGGCGCCGACGGCTACCGATGTGCGCGCGCTGCCGGGCATGGGCCTGGCCGGCAAGGTGGACGGCGTGGCGCTGCAGCTCGGCAGCGAGCGCCTGCGTGCTTCGCTGGGCGCAGCACCGGGTACGCTCGGCGCACAGGCGCAAGCACTGCAGGACCAGGGGCGCACGGTGTCCTGGCTGATCGAGACGGGCGCGCAGGATGCGTCGCCTGCGCAAGGACTGCCGCGCGTGCTGGGCCTGGTCGCTTTTGGCGACGCCATCAAGCCCGGCGCGCGCCGCGCGATCGACCGGCTGCGTGCCGCTGGCGTGCGTACCGTGATGCTGTCCGGCGACAACAGGGGAGCCGCGGCACGCGTGGCCGAGACGCTCGGGCTGGACGAGGTGCAGGCGGAAGTGCTGCCGGCCGACAAGGCGGAGCGCGTCATCGGACTCAAGGCGGGTGGCACCGTGGTGGCGATGGTGGGCGACGGCATCAACGATGCGCCGGCGCTGGCCGCTGCCGATGTCGGGATTGCCATGTCCACCGGCACCGACGTGGCCATGCATGCCGCCGGCATCACGCTGATGCGCGGGGATCCGGCGCTGGTGGCCGATGCGCTGGCGATCTCGCGCCGCACTGTGCGCAAGATTCGCGAGAACCTGTTCTGGGCCTTCTTCTACAATGTGATCGGTATCCCCCTGGCGGCAGCCGGCTTGCTGAACCCGGTGGTGGCCGGCGCGGCCATGGCATTCTCCAGCGTGAGCGTGGTCGGCAATGCACTGTTGTTGCGGCGCTGGAAGCCGGCGGGAGACAGAGCATGAATATCGGTGAAGCGGCACAAGCTTCCGGCGTCTCCGCCAAGATGATCCGGCACTACGAAGCCATCGGCTTGCTGGCGGCGCCGCCGCGCAGCGAGGGCGGCTACCGGCGCTACGACGAGCGCGCGGTGCACACCTTGCGCTTCGTGCGGCGTGCCCGTAATCTCGGGTTCTCGCTGGACGAGATACGCGGCCTGCTGTCGTTGTGGCATGACCGCGCGCGGGCCAGCGCCGATGTCAAGGCGCTTACCTTGCGTCACGTGGCGGAGCTAGAGCAGCGCATCGCCGAGCTGGCCGCCATGCGCGACACGCTGCGCCAGCTGGCCGAGGCCTGCAGCGGCGACGCGCGGCCCGATTGCCCGATCCTGGCGGATATGGCGCGGGCCGGCCTGGACGAGGCTGGCGGCGTGGCAATGCCTGATTGCCATCGCCATGCCCGTGAAGGGGACGGCACGGCGGCCACCTAGCCGCGCGGCGCCGGCCAGTGGAACCGTAGCGCCGTACCAGCACCACCGTAGCGGAACAGATATGGAGACCAATCGCATGGATCGACCGAGTACCGCTGCTCCCGCCGGGGCTCCCGCGAGCATTGCTGGCGGTGGTGCCGGCGAGGCCGGTGGCGCTGGTTCCGGCGCCGCGGCACCGGCGCGGCCTGTCGTTCCCTCTGAAAGCCGCCAGCGCATGCGTGACGGCACGGAGCTGCTGCTGCGTACCTGGCAGCCCGATCCCGACTCCTTTCCCGAGGCCACTGGCTCGCTCTTGCTGGTTCATGGCCTGGCCGAGCATTGCGGCCGCTACCAGCACGTGGCCGAGCTGTTGTGCGGCCTGGGCCTGCGCGTGCGCGCCTACGACCAGCGGGGCCATGGCGCCAGCGGCGGTCCGCGCATGGTGGCCGGGCACCCGGACGTGTTTGTCGACGACCTCACCGAAATCCACGATGCGGCCTTGAGCCAGTGGAAGGAACTGCCATTCCTGCTGGGCCATAGCATGGGCGGCCTGGTGGCGGCGCGTTTTGCCACGGCACGGGTGCGGCCCGTGCGCGCGCTGGTGCTGTCGTCGCCGGCGCTGGCATTGAAACTCTCCGCACCGATGCTGACGCTGCACCACATATTGCTGGCGCTGGCGCCGCGCCTGCGCGTGCCGAACCCGATCGACGCGCGCTACCTCTCGCACGATGCGGCGGTGGTGGCGCGGTATCGCGCCGATCCGCTGGTGCAGGGCACCATCAGCGCCAGCGTGCTCGAGACGTTCCTGCGCGGCATGGCGCAGGCGCAGGCCGATGCGATCTTGCTGGAAGCGCCCACGCTGATGCTCGTCGCGGGCGACGATCGCATCGTCGACCCGGCCGGTAGCCGCCGCTTCTGCGATAGTGCGCCGCGCGACCTGTGCGAAGCGCGCTGGTTCGATGGCGCTTACCACGAGATTTTCAACGAGGCCCAGCCGTTGCGCGGCGAGGTTTTTGCCGCGCTCGCCGATTGGCTGCGCAAGCATTTGCAGCCGCAGGCTGCGTGAGCGCATGATGCGTTGCCGGCTGCGGCTTCCTGAACCATTGCGCGCGGCCATGGCCCAAGTTCCGCAGCCCGCGCAGGGCCGCATGGTTTCGCAAGCCCGGCGGAGCGTTCCCGTGCGGGCCCATCTTCAACCCTTTCAAACGCGGCGCAAGGCCTGACAAGAAAAAGCATGGAGACTTACGACTACATCATCGTCGGCGCCGGTTCGGCCGGCTGCGTGCTGGCCAACCGCCTGACCCTGGACCCCGAGGTGAGCGTGTTGCTGCTCGAAGCCGGCGGGCGCGACGACTATCACTGGATCCATATCCCGGTGGGCTACCTGTATTGCATCGGCAACCCCCGCACCGACTGGATGTACCGCACCGCCGCGGAGGCTGGCCTGAACGGCCGCACGCTGGGCTATCCGCGCGGGCGCGTGCTGGGCGGCTCGTCGTCGATCAACGGCATGATCTATATGCGCGGGCAGCGCGAGGACTATGACGACTGGGCACGCCTGACGGGCGACGACGGCTGGCGCTGGGACAATGTGCTGCCGCTGTTCAAGCGCAGCGAGGACCATCATCGCGGCGGCGACGAATTCCACGGCGCCGGCGGCGAATGGCGGGTGGAAGGGCAGCGTCTGCACTGGGATATCCTTGAGCGCTTCATCGAGGCCGCCGAGCAGGCCGGCATCCCGCGCACCGACGATTTCAATCGCGGCGATAACTTCGGCGTGGGCTACTTCGAGGTCAACCAGCGCCGCGGCATTCGCTGGAATACCGCCAAGGCCTTCCTGCGCCGCGCGGCCGAACGGCCCAACCTGACCATCGTCACCGGCGCGCAGGTCAGCGCCCTGACGTTCGATGGACGGCGTTGCAGCGGCGTGGCCTATCTCGGCGGCGGCACGCCGTTCACGGTGGCGGCGCGCGAGGAGGTGATCCTGGCGGCGGGCGCGGTCAATACGCCGCAGCTGCTGGAGCTGTCCGGCGTCGGCCAGCCCGAGCGGCTGCGGGCGCTGGGCATCTCTGTGCGCCATGCGCTGCCCGGCGTGGGCGAGAACCTGCAGGACCACCTGCAACTGCGCAGCGTGGTGAAGGTGGAAGGCGTGCGCACGCTCAATACCCGCGCGGGCAGTTGGTGGGGCAAGCTCGGCATCGGCCTGCAGTACGCGGTCAACCAGAGCGGCCCGATGAGCATGGCGCCGTCGCAACTGGGCGCGTTCGCGCGCTCGGACGCTTCGTACGCGCGGCCCAATCTCGAGTACCACGTCCAGCCGCTATCGCTCGACAAGTTCGGCGATCCGCTCCATCGCTTCAATGCCTTCACGGCCAGCGTGTGCAATCTGCGCCCGACCTCGCGCGGCAGCGTGCATATCGCCGATCCGGACTTCCGCCATGCGCCGGTGATCGCGCCCAATTACCTGTCCACCGATGCGGACCGCAAGGTCGCGGCAGATTCGCTGCGGTTGACGCGGCGCATCGTGGCATCGCCGGCGCTGGCACCCTACAAGCCGCTGGAATGGCTGCCCGGCGCGGCCCTGCAGACCGACGAGCAGCTCGCTCAGGCAGCGAGCGAAATCGGCACCACTATCTTCCATCCGGTGGGCACCTGCCGCATGGGGCGTCCCGACGATCCGCAGGCGGTGGTGGACCAGCGCCTGCGCGTGATCGGCATCGATGGTCTGCGCGTGGTGGATGCCTCGGTGATGCCGCTGATCACCTCGGGCAATACCAACTCGCCCACCATCATGATCGCGGAGCGCGCCAGCGACATGATCCGCGAAGACCGGCGCCTGCGCGTGAGCGGCGTGGCCGGCAAGGTGGCGGGGGATGCTGTTTCCCCGGCGGAAGCCTCGCTCGCCGTCAAGGCGGGAGCCGCAACCCAGGCCTGAATGCGCCGGCATCGCAAAACTGACGCGAACCTGACACCAACCTGACATCTGGTTCATGTTTCATAATTAGTGCAAACCCGGATGTTTTGCGACGCAGCAGACGCACACAATAGACGCCGAGATGCCGTGCAGTACCGCTCACATTGGCGCGCCCTCCCCAGGGCGCGTCGCGCGTTCAGGGAGGGCGGGGCACGGCGGGTAGAAAAAGACAAGCGGCGCCAACGCCGCAGCAGCCACGGGGAGCGCAACTGGATTGGCGCGACCCGTGCCGTGGTGGTGCGACAGGCACCACAGTTCTGACCATTTGGCGGTGCCGACCAGAAGCCGGGGCCGCAGCAAGAGGGCGGGCAGGAGACCATGAATCAGCAAGACACGATCCTGGAAACGCGGAACCTCACCAAGGAGTTCAAGGGGTTTACCGCGGTGAGCGACGTCAACCTGCGGGTGAGCCGCGGGTCCATCCATGCCTTGATCGGCCCCAACGGCGCCGGCAAGACCACGTGCTTCAACCTGCTCACCAAGTTCCTAGAGCCGACGACCGGCACGATCCTGTTCAACGGCATCGACATCACGCGCGAGAAACCGGCGCAGATCGCCC